>JAQVAO010000056.1 GCA_028690755.1 Patescibacteria group bacterium
TTATCAATTCCAACAGCCATCACCTCCTCGGCGCCTTTACCGGTGATCAGGACGACATCTCCACGTTTTGCTTCTTTGATTGCTGAAGAGATTGCTTCGTGTCGATCAAGAATTTTATAATAATTCTTATTTAATCTCCATTTACCTTTTTTGCCTTTAAGCACTCCGGCGGCAACCTCTTCAATAATTGTCATTGGGTCTTCGTCATAGGGATCTTCATTGGTGACATAAACCAGATCTGTGTATCTGCCAGCAAGTGCTCCCATTATTGGTCTTTTAGTCTTATCTCGTCTGCCAGTTGCCCCCAAAACTGCGATCAGTCGGCTTCCGCGTTTGCGAATTTGTGGCTCGATAGTCTCGTAAACATTTTTTAGAGAGTCTGGATTGTGTGCATAGTCGACGATGACTTCAAAATCCTGCTTCGGGCTAACCTTGATTCTCTCCATCCTGCCGGGGATTCCGGCAACATCTTCCAACCCATATTTAATTTTTTCAATATCAACTCCGCAAGCGATGCCGACGGCGATCGCCGCCAGTGCGTTCGAGACATTGAAAAGGCCAGGAATTTGCAGATCAATTGTTGTTTGGCTTCCGGTGGTAACGGCGGTAAAGATTGTTCCGGTCGGGCTTTCGAGTATTTTTCTGGCAACAATTCCATTTTCTGTCGGTCTTTTGGTCGAGTATAGGATCTGGCGCTTATTTTTTACCTCGATAAACTTTCCGCTTTCCTGATCATCAATGTTTATTACTGCTGTTGCTTTCGGATTATCTTTAAAAACTTTTAGCTTCGCTTCGAGGTATTTTTCCTTTGAACCGTGATAATCAAGATGGTCGTGGGAAAGATTTGAGTAAACCAAGACATCAAAATCGAGCCCCCAAACTCGGTGTTGATCAATCGCTTGAGAGGTGACTTCAAGTATCGCGTATTTACAGCCGGCCTTGATCGCCTTTTTCAAAAATTTATTAACAACTGCGGTTGGTGGCGTTGTCACCCAACGTGACTTTTCAGTGTGCATGGTGACAGTGTTGGCGATTTTTGTGTTAATCGTTGTTTCCATCGCTGATTTTTCGCCGGCCGCATCAAAAATTGAGGCGATCAGATTGCAAATAGTTGTTTTGCCCTTTGTTCCAGTAACACCGATCAATTTAATTTTTTTCGATGGAGAACCCGAGACAAAATTAGAAAAGTTCGCCTGTAATTTGTGGTAACGGTTCTTTGTCCCTTGCGGTAAGATTTTAGAAATTGTTTTTTTCATCTTCTAATTTTCTCCGCTAGTTTGAATAATAAATATTTCGTTGGCGAGAAGACCTTATCCCAGCTTCCCAGATAGGTGAATTCTTGACCGCCAAATTGGCGCTTGAATCTGGTTACTCCGGCCCATGGATGTTTCGGATCGTCATTTGGAGCGATACCAAACATGTCGTAGTATCGACAGCCGCGCTTTTTCGCTTCACGCATCGCTTCGAACTGAAGCTTGTAAGGTGCCATTAGCTGTCGGTCATCGTCACTTGATCCGCCAAATAGATAGGTGGCAACATCTTGGTAAAATACAACGATCGCCGAGGCGAGAATTTTGCCATTTTCGCTCTCAGCCTTGAACACTTGAACATAATCCTTCTCATCCAGGATGTCAACCAATTTTTGAAAATAATTCTCTTTGCGAAAAGTGATTTTCTGTCTTTTGGCCATTGTTTGATAGAGCCGGTAAAAATCTTTTACTTCTCCTGTGGAAACTTTGACGCCGTGTTTTTCCGCAATTTTTATATTGTAGCGGCCTTTCTGTTTCATCTGACTTAGAATGTCACTCTCTGATTTGGAGAGGTCAATCATCAGTGTGTGTTCTGGCTGCATCTCTTCGAAGGCTTTTATATAGCCGGAATTGGCCAGTTTGACATCTGAATCAGTTGATTCGCTGGATTCCAGCCTGAAGAAAAAAGCTTTTGATTCTTTGGCGATTTCAGCGATTTTTTCCAAAAAAATCTTTTGCGTTGCCAATTTGGTTTGATCGCGAGTCGTCATTGGAGCATAAAGCATCGACCCCAGTAGTGGAATTTTCTTTTCTAGGACGAGAGTATCAAAAACGCGCCAACTTTTTTGCCAGCCGGTAGATAGTTTAAATTTTTCCCATTCCGGGGTTTGGAATATCGTTGCCATTCTAACCTCATGTTAGCATTTTTGGAGCTGGAAAATCTAGTGCTGTTTTGCTAGAATTCAATAGATGAAAAAAGAAATCAAAATTTTAGCAATCGAAACTTCCTGCGATGAGACGGCAGCAGCAGTCATTTGCGGTGCAAATGAAAATTCTAATATCGAAATACGAAACTCTAAACAAATTCAAAATTCGAAACTCAAATATCCAAAAGTTTTATCAAATGTCGTTAGTTCACAGATTGATCTACATGCAAAAACTGGTGGTGTCGTACCGGAGGTTGCCTCACGAGCCCATATGGAAGCGATTATCCCTGTAGTTGAAGAAGCGCTTTCTGTCGCCAAAAACAAAATTGACGACATTACTCATGTTGCTGTTACTGCTGGTCCAGGACTAATCGGCTCGCTCTTGGTCGGTTTTAATACTGCTAAGGCGTTGGCTTACAGTCTTGATCTGCCACTGATTCCGATCAATCACATTGAAGGGCACATCTATTCGGCGATGCCGGCTAGAGTTGAAAGCCAAAAGTCCGTCAAGTCGAAAGTGCAAGGAATAAAATTTCCAATTCTGGCACTAACGGTTTCTGGCGGCCACACGTCGCTGACCTTAGTCGAGGAGCACTTAAAATACAAAACTCTCGGGCAAACGATTGATGATGCCGCTGGTGAGGCTTTTGACAAAGTGGCAAAGTTGCTAGGCCTTGGCTATCCTGGAGGACCGGAAGTTTCTAAATTTGCCAGTAAATATAGAAACAAAGTTGAAAGTCGAAAGTCCATCAAGTCAAAAGTTCAAGGAATAGAATTCCCAAGACCACTCATAAATCATCCAAACTTTGATTTCTCTTTTTCCGGCTTGAAAACGGCTGTTCTAACTCATGTTTTAAAGCTAAAAGCTAAAAGCTCAGGCCTTACAGCTTCCCAAAAAGAGGAGATCTGCTTTGCTTTCGAGGAAGCAGCTATCGATGTTCTTGCCACAAAGACGATGCGAGCAGCCAGAGAATTTCGACCCAAAGGAATTATCCTGGCCGGTGGGGTCGCGGCCAACGGCCGTCTGCGCGAGGAATTAAAAGCAAGAATCGAAAAATACAACTCTGAAGTCGAGGAGAAATTCAAAATGAATTTTTATCTACCCGGGCCAGGAATGTCCGGCGATAATGCGGCGATGATCGGTTTGGCGGCATACTATCACATCATTGAAGGCGAGAAAGGCGATTGGCGTAAATCAGAAATTAGTGCAAATCTTCAAATCACCGATCTATAGCTCTTGAACTTTATCAAATAAATATTGTTTGCCCTGGTCGTTGGAAATCTCAAAGAGCTCTACCAGTTTATCCGCTAATTCTGGTGTAATATCCTTATTTTCTATTATTTTTTTAAAACCTATTTTATCCATTTTATTTTACCGATATTAAATTTTCATCTTCTGAAGAATTCCAAACTAACCATTTTAACTCTTCTAGGGTCAATCCCGAAGAAGCAATTGCTTCATTGTGCTCCATCTGATATTTGGGGACATCAAAAGCGTCAGTCGCAAATTTACTGATGAGGCGTAAATTATTGTTATCGTCAATTTTAAATATAAGTGCTCGATATGTTGTCTGTTCTTCGGTTTCTGCCGCGCCCTCATTAGGTACTTCTACTAGTGCGGAAAGTATTTTTTTCTCGCTAAGGATATTTATTCCTCCAACTTTGTGATCTCCACTCATAACTTCTTCGCAAGCTTTGATTACCTCCTCTTCTGAAATATCGGTTGTTATGTCAGTTTCTTGTTCAACTTCCTCTGTGGGCTCTTCGGATATTTGTCGCCTTAGTCTTTCAATCGCTTCGCTGTCAGTAGGTTTAATTTCTGTCACAATATTTTCTTGATCAATCTCGGGGGCCAATCTCTCGATCTCCT
>JAQVAO010000057.1 GCA_028690755.1 Patescibacteria group bacterium
TGTTGCCGAAACTCAGGGTCGGGATGACTCATGTCGGCGCAGTTTGTGACGAGATCCACGAAACCCCAACCGCCGATGGCACCGGAGTGGAATGGGCTTACGAGGAGCACTTCGTCAGCAAGTTCCCGGAGGAGCTGGAATACCTCCGGCGTCCGGAGATCCTCGCCGTCATCAGGCGCTGCCGCTATAACTGCGTCGAGCTCAACGACTCGATCGGCCGGCAGCTGGCCTTCATTCGACACATCGAGCAGAATATCATTGGCCAGCGTTAGCTGTCCAGACCGTCGCCCTGCCATTCAGCGGGGCTTTTTTTATAGTTCTTTATTGCTTTTCAATATCTCAATGCATTTAGTCAGCGATTCCTGCCAGGGAGGAGTTTTTATTCCAAGTTTTTTGATTTTGTCACAATTTAGTGAAGAGTAAGCCGGTCTTTCTGCGGTGACTCCTTCGCGAGAAGCAGCGTATTCATAAGCAGTTTGTGGCAGTACACGAGCTTTTCCGCCAGAAAGCTTAACAATCTCTTTGGCAAACTCAAACCATGAGCATTCACCTTCATTGGAATAATTGTAAAGTCCATAAAATTTTTGGGAGTTAGGAGTCTGGGGTTGGGCGACGGAAAAATCGATTAGATCGCGAACAGAAAAAGCGAGATCGTAAGTGTAGGTTGGTTTGCCTATCTGGTCAGAGACGATCTTTAGTTCATCCTTTTCCTGCCCCAATTTCATAATGGTTTTGACAAAATTCTTGCCATGTTGTGAATAGAGCCAGGAGGTGCGCAGAATAAAATATCTTCCACCAGTATCAGCCACTGCTTGCTCACCTTGATATTTGGTTTTGCCGTAAACAGAGAGAGGGCTGGGTTGGTCTTCTTCGGTGTAGGGGATATCTTTTTTGCCATCAAAGACAAAATCGGTTGAAAAATGAACAAAAATTGAATTTAGTTTCTTTGCCTCTTGTGCCAAGTTTTTGACCCCGTCGACGTTAATTTTTCTGGCAATTTCAGGTTCTTCTTCGGCTTTATCGACGGCGGTATAGGCGGCACAATTTAGAATTACCTCCGGTTTTTTTGCCTCAACATATTTCTCGACTTTTTCTGAATCGCTGATATCAAGCTCTTCTCGATCAGCTAAAATCAGATTATGACCAGCAAATACATCCTGGAAGGTTTGCCCTAATTGTCCCTTTGCGCCGGTGATTAGAATTTTCATTTTTTGTAAATTTTTTCCGCTTCTTCTTTTCGTTTTTTCCACCAATTCTCGTGCTCTTTATACCAAAGAATTGTTTCTTTGAATTGTTTTTCCGGTTTGCGCTCCGGTTTCCAGCCGAGGGACTCAAGCTTAGTCGTGTCGATTGCGTAGCGAAAATCGTGTTGTGGCCGGGGATCTGGGACGAATTCTATCCATTTTTTCGGATCAAGGTCGAGTCCAGCACAGAGTATCTCGGCGGCGCGGCGGTTTTCAATCTCCGGTTTGTTATTTGCAGCGACATTATAAACCTCACCTAGTTTGCCTTTTTCTAGCACAAATTCAATTGCTTTGGCATTCTCTGGAGCGTAGAGCCAGTCGCGAACCTGTTTGCCTTCGCCCCAAACCGGAATCTTTTCACCCAATAAAAGATTAGTAATCCAGCGCGGAAGGGCTTTTTCTGGGAATTGCCAGGGGCCAAAGTTGTTAGTTGTTCGGGTGATTAATATCGGTGCGCCAGTTTTAGCGAATTCTTGAGCCAAGTCGTCGGCCTGTGCTTTTGATTTAGCGTATGGGCTTGAAGCTTGACCATCGCCAGGAAGTTTGTCCTCCTCTTTGAATAGGCCGGACTCTTTTGATCCGTAGACTTCATCGGTTGAGATATGGAGAAATTTCTGAACTTTAGCAGCGAGCGATTCCTCGATCATGATTTTTGTGCCCTCAACATTGACACGATAGAAGAGTTCCGGGTCAGTCTCTGATCGAGTAACATGCGATTCAGCAGCGAAATGAACTACCCAGTCTTGGCCGATAACCGCTTTTTTTACTGCCTCGCGATCGCAGATATCAGCAATAATTAATCTAACTTTGTCGCCAAGAGGCTCCAAATTATCTTTACCCCCGGCATAAGTTAATTTGTCTAAAACGGTTACGTCGTGCCCCTTTTCTGTCATATGATAGACAAAGTTTGTGCCGATAAATCCGGCGCCGCCAGTGACTAATATTTTCATTTTCACTCCTATTTTAATTTCTCCCAATCAAAACCAATTTTCTTATCAAATGGATCAATTCGCAGTTCATCAGGATTGTTAGCGACATAGTGTTTTGTTACATGGTAGAACAATAGACAAGGGTCATCTGACAAAACCTTATAGCCATGAACGACACCAACAGGAATTAAAACCAATTTGTAATCATCGGTCCCGCCGTAAATAACTTCGGTCGCACCCTTTGTTGGCGAGTCTTCTCGCTGATCGTAAAGTACGATCGCGGCTCGCCCGGTGGCCAAAAACCAGAGGTCGTCTTGTTCCTTGTGCCAGTGGAATGCCTTGATTGTTCCTTTATGGGCAATAGTGAAATTACTTTGGCCAAATTTCTTTAGCATCTCGTCATCGTCGCGCAAGACCTCCATAAAAATTCCTGGTTCAATGTCCTGCTCAAGATCTGGTTTATCTTTCCAAACCTTTAACTCTTTTATTAAAACCCCGTCAATTTTCCCCGGTTTGATATTATCCTTCACCTTCCACCTCCTTTTCGACAATTCGCAGATAATCGGCGTAGCTTGATTTGCCCATTTTTTCTATTGTTGCTTTCAACTCTTTCTCTCCGATCCAACCTTTTCGATATGCGATCTCTTCGATACAAGCAATGTTGTAGTCAGTCATCTCTTGCATAATCTGAACGTAATTTCCTGCTCTGTTCATCGCTGCATGAGTGCCGGTGTCGAGCCAGGCGAGACCTCTTGGAAGAACCGTAACCGTCAATTCTCCGCGCTTTAAGAACACTTTATTTAGATCGGTAATTTCTAGCTCCCCGCGCTTTGACGGTTTTAGTTTTTTTGCTTCTTTAACAACTTCAGGGCCATAGAAATAAAGACCGGGGACTGCATAGCTACTTTTTGGTTTTTCCGGCTTTTCTTCAATCGAGACAACTTTACCTTTTTTGGTAAACTCAACGACACCAAATCTTTCTGGGTCGGTAACGTGGACGGCAAAAATATGGCCACCTTTTTTTGTTTTAGTGGCAGTTTCCAATAGTTGTTCAAGCCCAGCGGAGTAAAAAATATTGTCACCGAGAATCATTGCGACTGAGTCGTTTCCGATAAATTTGTCACCGATAATGAAAGCTTCAGCTAGTCCGTTTGGTGCTGCTTGCTCAGCATACTCGAATCGGACACCGATCTGCGAGCCGTCTCCAAAAAGACGCATGAAATTTGGCAGATCCTGAGGAGTGGAGATGATCAAAATCTCCTTGATTCCAGCCTGCATCAAAACAGAGAGGGGATAATAGATCATCGGTTTGTCATAGACGGCCATCAGCTGTTTGGAAACCGTTAATGTTGCTGGATAAAGTCGGGTACCGGCGCCACCAGCCAAAATTATGCCT
The DNA here is from genome assembly GCA_028690755.1 of Patescibacteria group bacterium. Taxonomy (GTDB): domain Bacteria; phylum Patescibacteriota; class UBA1384; order XYA2-FULL-43-10; family CAINNR01; genus JAQVAO01. Next base: position 3,570 of record JAQVAO010000057.1, read on the forward strand.
TTCATTGAAACTCCGTTTCTAGTTAAAAGTTTATAAAGTCTATCAAGTCTGTAATGTGCCAGGAAAAAAATCTTAAATCATTAAATTCAAATGTACTTTACAAGCTTCATAGGCTTTGGACTTTATGGACTTAATTTAGCACCAAGTCTTTATAAATTCAACGATAACTGATATATTCTAGTTGCGAAAAATACCTTTTTTTATAAACAAAAATGGGCGAAACCCGGAAACTTTTTTCTAATAGTTTAATTGTTATTGTTGGCACACTTGTTGCCAGTGTTTTTTCCTGTCTCTTCAATATGTTGATGGGTCGTTATTAGGGCCCAGAGCAATATGGTGAGATGACTGCGTTGATGTCACTTCTGATGATTGTTTCCATCGCAGGCGGAGC
>JAQVAO010000058.1 GCA_028690755.1 Patescibacteria group bacterium
GCTTCTTTAAGCCCTAGGTCAGGCTTAATCTCACGAACAGCTTTAATAACTTGGATCTTCTTATCGCCGGAAGCGGCAAGAACAACATCATAAGATGTTTTCTCTTCAGCTTCTGCGGCACCACCAGCAGCGGCACCACCAGCAGCGGCCATAGCGACCGGAGCAGCAGCAGAAACACCAAATCTATCCTCTAACTCTTTGACTAACTCAGAAAGTTCAAGAACTGAAAGTTCTTCAATTTGTTTAATCAATTCTTTGAATTTACCTGATGGTTCGGGCTTTTCTTCTGGTTTCGCCTCTTCTTTCACTTCGGCAATCTCTTCTTTCACCTCAGCAACTTCCTCTTTGGCTTCCTTGGCCTCTTCCTTGGCCTCTCCTGCTTCCTTTTTAGCTTCCTCAGCTTCCTCAGCAGCAGCAACAGCTACTTCTTCAGCTGCTTCAATCTTCTCTTCAACTTTGTCGTTCTTTGTTTCTTCTGACATTTGATTCTCCTTATAATTTATTATTTATTCAATTCACTTTATAGACTTTACAAACTTTTAACTTGACGAACTCATTTTATCGCGCTGTTGCGATAAAATGCTTACTAATCCGCGAATATTGCCAGCAAGCACATTAACCATGCCCGAAAGCGGCGCGGAGATCGAGCCGACAACTTTGGCATAAAGTTCTTCGCGGCTTGGCAGCATTGAAAGTGCCTTGATTGTGCTTTCCGGAACAAACTGATTTTCGATAATGCCACCGAGAATTTCTAATGTCTCGTGACTACGAGCAAAATCAGCCACACCTTTTGCACCAGCTACCTCATCATCGGAAAAAGCCAGGGCTAAGGGTTTTTTTAGAATATCAGCGTCAACCGCGATATTTTGCTTTTCTAAGGCGATTTTTGCCAGAGTATTTTTGATAACAGAGAAAGAAACACCCTTTTCCTCTAAAGAATTGCGCAAGCTCTCCATTTCAGAAACTGACAAACCCTTATAATCAACAATTACTGCTCTTTTTGAAGCAATCTTTTCTGAGATACTCTCAAGCATCTCCTCTTTTTGTTGTCTTGTTTTGGCCATGGTCTCCTTTTATAAAAAAACTCGGCGCTTCCGCCGACTAAATCAAAAGAAAAATGGTTGTCACTTTTCTCCTGCTTAGGACTTATGATTGCCTAAGGTCTTTGGAAGGTAAATTCACTATAACAAAGCCAGTTTAATTTGTCAATAAAAAAAACAGCCTCGAAAAAACAAGGCTGTTCTCCCCCTACTTCTCACTTCTACATTGTTATTTGGGCAGTTCAACTTTCACACTCGGACCCATTGTCGAAGTTAGATGAATTGATGCAACTTTATTTTTTGGCAAAATTTTGATCACAACTTGGGCGTTCTCTTTGATCTTTTCCTTACCCCAAGAAGCTTTGCCGATCGCCAAATGGATATTTTTCTGATCATCCTGTTTATACTCAACTTTACCTGATTTAATCTCTTCCATCGCTGCCTTCGTGTCTTCAACAACAGTCCCCGATTTCGGCGTTGGCATTAGACCTTTCGGCCCCAAAATTTTTGCCAATGGCGCGATTTTCGGCATCATCTCCGGTTTGGTGATCAGCATATCAAAATCAAATTTACCAGCCTTAGCCTTGGTTGTAATATCGGCAATATTTGATTCTGTAACTTCCAAAACTTTCTTCTCTTTGGTTGCGCCAGATGGCAGTACAACCATACCACGAATTCCGGAGACATTTAGCTTCGTATGAAATTCAATTGTAGAGTCAAATTTTGAGCTTGCTGTTTCAATAACTTTATCAATTGCCTCATCCAAAGTGTAGAGTTTATCTTCAATTTTCTCCCTCAGCGCCAGATATTTTTTACCGCGCCTTGGCTTGCTGCTTTTTTTCTCTTTTTTCGCCTCGGTTTGATCTTTATTCTTTTCTTTCTCGATCTCTTTGATCTCTTTCTGCAGATCTTCCTTGGCTTCCTCTACCTCTTTCTTGACCGTACTCTCATCAATGATCTCATCTGACACGATATCTTGTACTCGTTGTCCCATTTTGACACTCCATATTGTGGTTCATGCGCCCAAACATTAGCAAAGGGCTCCCACTTTAATTTATTAGACCTTATAATTTAAACACAAAATTAGAGATTATTCAAGTCTCAAACGTTCGAGCTTTGATCTCTTCCTTCTTCCCAATAAACTCAACAACCAGTTCAGCAGCCCTGTTGATCATTTTTTCAATGACTGGGAGCTCCCTTTTGGTAAACTTTCCAAGAACAAATCTCTTTGCCTGCAAACTTTCATAGATTTTTTCCGACTCCTGCTCTCCAACTTTATTTTTCGCAATACCGATGCGTAGACGCTTAAAATCCTCCGTGCCTAAACTATTTATAATACTTTTCAAACCATTTTGTCCGCCGCTTGAACCAGAAAGTCGCAACCTAGAAATTCCCAATCTGAGATTTAGATCATCACAAACAACCAAAATATCGCTTGGCGAAGCCTTGTAGTAGTTAAGCACCGCTGCCACCGCTTCTCCTGACAAGTTCATGAATGTTTGAGGTTTGACTAAAATTACCTTTTCACCAGCAGCTTGTGTTTCAGCAATTTCTGATTTCAATTTATTATTTTTAGAAAATACCAAATTTTCCCCAACAGTATTCAGTTTACTGTGACTCCCTAGTTGATCTAAAAAGAAAAACCCGACATTATGCCTTGTGCCGTTGTATTTCTCTCCCGGATTTCCCAAGCCAACGATGATTTTCATGATAAACAAGTTAAAAGTTTGTAAAGTCGATAAAGTCCGTAAAGTGCACAGAACCAAAAATTGTTATCTTAAAACCTTTGTTCTTTTTGCTTTAAAGACTTTTGACTTTCTACTAGTATAAATTTACATTCCTGGTAAATTTAGGCCGCCCATTACATCTTTCATTTTCTCCGCTGCCAAAGCCTGAGAACGAGAAATTGATTGAGAGATAGTGTTTTTGAGCTGCTTTTCCAACTCCCGCTTATTTTCCGGTTTAAGTGCCTCTTCTGCAATTTCGATCTCCTGTAGGTGCTGTTCTCCATTAAAGACTACTGTCACCCAGCCGTCGTTGCTTTTTGCCTCAATTTCGGTATCTTTGAGCTCTTTCTGAATTTCTCTAGCCTGTTTCTGCAATTTGTATAAATCCTTAATTTTTCCAAAATCAACCATGAAACTCCGTTTCTAGTCAAAAGTTAAAAGTCGAAAGTCTGTAAAGTACGTTGATTTTTTGAGCAACTCCATGAATTTTGGACTTTATGGACTTTTAGCTTTATGAACTTGACTTAAAAATATTTGATAATGCAAATATAATTATACTTAAAACCAAGCCAATTATCAAGAGATTGATCGTGGTAAAAAACAAAATATTTAGCGGCTCAACCGGAAGAAGAATATGTAGATATTTGGAGATTAGCATAAAAGCAAGAGTTAAAATTAAAAGCGGAATAAAAGCGTTAGCGAAATCTTTTCTTGATGGTATCATCGTCACTGCAACAGAAACAGTCAAGTAGAAAAGCAGCCAATTTTTGATAGAAAAATGAGAGATATTTTTAATTAATATTATATTTGCCGAGATAATTGATTTTGGATCACTGCTAAATTTCCAAAAATCAAAGTCAGAGAGGCCTAATTTTCTCGACATCAAGTAAATTATTACGATCCCAACGATCAAAGGCGCAGTCGAGATTATCACTGATCCTAAAATTGGAATCTTTGATTTTGTATGGTTGACATGACCACCGTCCTTATCAAACATCGAGAGCTGGGTGACCTTAGCGCCGGTAAAAAGACAGGCAAAAGCGTGTGAAAGCTCGTGGACTATAACACCAGGAGCAAGGAAATAACGATATTTGGGACCAAAAAATGAATGCGAAAGATAAAAATCGATGATGTACGATAGAATTATTATCGCCAAAAATAATATCAACGATC
>JAQVAO010000059.1 GCA_028690755.1 Patescibacteria group bacterium
GATAATCCTTTCCGCAATGAATAGACCTTCACCTTTCCATTAACCAGCTGAAAGATATCTTTGTCACCGGAAACAACGTAAATCTCAATCTCTTTATCCTTTAATTTCTCAACCACTGTCCCAATACAATCGTCGGCTTCAAATCCCTCCTGTTCATAAATCGGGATATTCATTTTCTTTGTTAGCTCTTTGACTCGCGGTATTTGGTCATAAAGCTCCTGATCAGCCTTAACTCTAGTCGCTTTATAATCGGCATAATCTTTATGACGAAAGGTTGGACCAGCGAGATCAAATGAGGCAGCGATGTATTCCGGATGCAAATTCTCTAAAACTTTAATCAGCGTGGTAGTAAAACCGTAGACTGCATTGGTCTGCTCACCACGGCGTGTGGTCATTGTTTTTGGCAATGCATGATAAGCTCGGTGGATAATTGCATTACCATCAATTAGTACCAATTTTTTCATAGTTTGATCGTATCATTTATGTTTTAAAAACTAAAGTTGCCCCGCGGATGCGGGGCAACTTAATGTATCTAGCCTCTTTTTCTAGCTTCTTAGTTCCTTCCTTTAAGTAACCCACCCCATTCAACCAAAGTGAATCCTTTTCTTTCATAATGTGGCAGAACTTGTGGGGCAATATCAATCTTGGAATTTAATCCCTCGAAATCGAGAAATACACGAATTGAGCTGTCTGGCTTCGGCGAAACGGCGAGAGGAGCCAGAGTATCCATTTCCGGAGTCAGAAGCCAACTCAAGCGCACATATGGAGTAGCGGGCATCTTTGGCAGCCAGAATTCTTTAAAATCAGCAATCTCTTTATCATTAAGCCCCATCTCTTTCATTTGTGCCGTAATTGTCGTCGCAACTTGTGGTGTCTTAACTATTGTTCCGGAAGTTACTCTCGGATATTCACCCCAACCAAGGCCTTCCCAGAAAAGTGAGTCGTAATTTTTGCCAGCAACTTTCAATGATCCGCTTGGCGAAGCAATCGCTGTCCAGCCATCACTATATTCCGGTTCGGAGATTCGAATATCGGCACCAACTTTAACTTTAACTTCCGTGGTTTCTTCCGGATAAAGGTAAATTACCGGTTTACCGCACTCAACCATAGGTGCGTATTTATCATTCAAATAAACTATCCAGTTATCATAATCATCTTGCCAGGCAATCACACCCAAATTGCTAGAAAATTCAGTCTTTGCAACTTTGCCTTCCATACCATCCATTAAATACACTTGATAAGCAGCTTCAGTTAGGGCAGAATCAGCTGCCGGAGCGTAGACTTTCTCCCCTTTAGCCGATGCGCCAACTTCAGTTTTTGTCCCCATTGATGTTGCGCTAACTATGAGAGGGAAAGATCCGCCGCCGCCACAACCGGAAGTTTTGATCTGGGAATATTTATCTCCCGAGCCAGCTGGGTTAGACCACGTCACATTGAGCGTTCCGTCATCAAGACGAAAATCCGGCGTTGGCCAATATATTATTCTTACCCCATCGTTGCGCAAGACATAATACTGAGTAACCTTGACCGCACCGGCTGATTTATCAAGATCCTCACCTTTGAGCATATAGAGATCACCCCACTTCGTTTCGCCAATCAAAGTTCCAGCTTTTTCCGAGATTACAAATGACTCTTCTCGGGAAACTGACGCTTGTTGTGCCAAAATTGTTGAACCGACAGTAATTTTATCATCTAAACGCAAAGACTGGATTATCATCGTGCTATTGGTATCGGATGAAGTGCGAGAATAGTAGTGATCTTTGCCACCAACGGCATCAGAATTCTCAGCCAACCAATAATATGCACCATCTTTTTTCAAAAAATGATGAAAGTCATACCAATATCCCATCAACTCCATTTTAGCTAAAGCTAGAATAATTTCTCCACCATCAGAAGTCGTTGCCACTTTGTAGTATGTTGTCCCCTGATATGATTCTGGAAAATCTGTATTAGAGCCAGAAGTGAAAAGACCGAGATCAGAAAGTTTGACACGAGGATTCAGCCAAGTTATCCCCTCATCAACAATTTTTATACTTGCCTCCTCTTCCTCCGCCACTTCTTCCTCTTCGGCAACACTTTCATCCTCCGTCAACTCTTCCTCGCCAGAAAAGTGATCTCTGATCGATTCGCGATAAGCGAAAGCTGCTACCCCTCCGCCAACAACAATCGCAGTAATCAAAATCCAAAGCCAAAGAAGATTTCTCTTCTTTTTTCTTGGGAGTTCGATTTTAAACTCTTCATCTGCCATATCTCCTCCTTTAGCCCAAATTAAATATCTATTTCAATTGTATCACTTGAAAGCTTTTTAAATCCAGCCTCTGAATCGATATTGAAAAAGGTTTTTATTTTCGCTGTTTTTTCCTCGCCACGCAAAAACTCTGGTTTAACTAATTTTTCGCGGGTTGGCAGAAAAGTCAGAGCAATTTTTTCTTTCGTAATAGCGCCGGCGAGCACCAATCCCTCTTGCGTCTCCTGTGAAAAAAATTGGTCAAAAACAAAATTACCGAGGGAATAGATGACCGGCCTACCATCAATAATTTCAAAATCCTGGGTTACATGCGGGTGAGAGCCGACAATCAAATCGGCACCGGCGGATATCCAACTTCGCGCCAACCTTTCTTGCGATATTGAATGTTTAGGAGCATATTCAACACCCCAATGTGGGAAAATAATCACTTTCCGACCAGCAGATTTCTCAGCGGAGATTTTTGCTAGAAGTGGCTGATTGTCAAAATTGTCAATCGCCATAATGCCGATAACTGAGATCGGCATCTCACCGTCAATTTGTAATACCGAACTTTCGTCAAATCCGTTTGGTTTGCCAAAATAATTTATTCCCGCTTCACCGAGCACCTTTTTGGTGTTTGCAAGCCCCGAACTGCCGGCATTATTTGTATGGTTATTGGCCAAAGACACCGCATTTATATTTAAATATCCCAATGTACTAGTCACCTCTGGCGGAAAATTAAAAACCAGTGAACTGGATTGCCAATCATCATCGATTTCTTTTGCCGAGATTGGCCCCTCCAGGTTTAAAAGCGAAAGATCAACACCACGGAAAACCCGCTCGCCAAAATTACTAAAAATTGATTTTAAGCCCTTATCTTTATAATAATGCCAGACCGATCGATCAAACATCGCATCACCAGCGACGACAAAAGAAGTAGAAGATTCAACCACCCGCGACTCCGTTAGCTCTTCATTTGTATAATATCCGAGAACAACACTGGTAGTTTCTGTGTCGTCAGTTTCCGAAGGATCAGCCGAGTTGGCATGATAAATCAACTGAAAATTTTCTGCTTGCCTATTTTCAGCAATTTTTAATGATAAATATAGCGCCTGCGGCGAATCAGTTTCCGCTAACCACACCCTTTCTTTATCCATATTTGCCAACGCTTGAATCGAATACTGATCATGAATATTGGCCAAGGCTCTCGGGCAGTAATGAGAAAAATCTACCGAAGAAACTAATAAACAGTCGCGACATTCACTGTTTAGCCACTCGGAAAGCTGGTCAATCTTTTCCTTATTCGTTGTGTCTTTGATAATTATCGGCAGAACCGGGACATTGGGGAAAGTCTCATAAATATCAGCGAGAAGATTCGTTATGCCGTGTTCGTTAGTAAATGCTAGCTCATCGTCAATCGCCAAACCAGCATTAACAATTTTTTCCTCTAATTTTTCTGCCGACGGAATTTTACCAGCTGCCACCTGCCAATCTCTCTTGGTTGCAATAATCTGCCCGCTACCGGTGTTGAAATGATTAACAGAAACTAAAACTAGCGTTTTTGGCTGACTCTTTTCTGAGACGTTCTTTAGCAATGAAAGGCGCTCCTCTTTGGCGAAATCAAAATGCGGTACGATTACTACCGGTATATTTTCACCCCCAGTAACCGAAACTTCAACTTGTTTTACAGTC
>JAQVAO010000060.1 GCA_028690755.1 Patescibacteria group bacterium
ATTTTCATAGTGAAAATAGCCAAAGGTCGTCAGATCGTGAATATTGATGATAAATGGCTTACGATAAAGAATCGGGTGATTGAATTGGGTAAAATAGACCAGATCAAAATGACGCTTATTTAGCCAAATTAAAAGTTTTGCTTGCTCCTCGAAGGAGTAGTGCGCGACATCAAAAACATGAACATGCAAATTGTCCGCATCCCAAAGCCCGTTTTCCTTGACCGTTTTGACACCGGCCGGACGAATCAAAAGCGAATAATCATTCTCTTTGTCAATTTCTAGTAAATGCGAAAGGACACCCAAAGTATAGCGGCTGATAGAATCGCCGACACCAATAAAACGACCATCAATCAAAATTTTTTTAGACATCACTTAGCCCGCTACTGGTTGATATCTGCGTCTCTTTTTTTGCGTCTTCAACATTTAAAACTACCGCTATCAGCACAAAGATAGTTACCGACATCGCCGGATTATCGGAAAAAATGTGAAGGAAAAGCGCATTAATTAAAAGGGCGACAAAAGCAAAAAAGAGTGTTTTTGAAGCGACGAAAAGTTTTTTAACCATACTAGCAATAAAGGCCGAAAACACTATCAGACCCAAAACACCGGTTTCAAAAACAATCTGCAGATAATAATTTTCCGAAATTGTTCCACCAAGTTTTAATGCTGCTGGACCAGCCGAGCCAACTCCATGGCCGAAAAGCAGAGATAAAATTCCAGAGGAGGTAATTTTGGAGATAGCGTCCTTCAAGGCACCAATATGCTGTGGAAAAGAACTGCCATGCAAGAGTATATCGTGAAGAAATTCCCCATTGTACATCGCGAATAAAATCGCTGAAGAAACTGCGACAGTCAGAAAGAGAATCGATTGTGTAATCTTCTCTCGAAGTTGGCGACCAAAATAAATAAACATAAAAATTAAGGCTACCGCAAGTCCAAGGAGTGCCGATCGAGAATAAGTCAGACCGATACATAGCGCAACTAAGACCAAAAACAGATTTTCATATTGCAGAATGATTAATTTTTGGGAGATGAAAAAGCGATGCATCAGATAAAAGAAAGCCAAAATCAGATAAGACGCCAATTGATTTGGCCCAGCAAGCAGCGACGTTGCCTGCGACGTGGCAACTAGTGAATTTTCGCCATAACCAAAACCAGATATTCCTAAATATCCGGCCCAATAGCCCGGGGTCAGGAAGAAAAATTCAAAAACTCCGATCGCCGCCAGGAAGATGGCGATAATGAGATAAATTTTAATTAGTGTTTTGGGATTTTTGTAGTCGGAGAGTCGAGCAAGAAAATAAACACCAAATGGCAAAAGCAAAAATCTTAAACCCTCGAGACTACGCGCGAGCTCTGATGAGCGAACAAGAGAAAGAATTATTGCCAAAGCAATAAATACCGAAATAAAGAGATTGCCCCGAAAAAAACTCCTAAATTCTTTTTTGATCAGAAGTTTTATCAGGTAAAAAATGATGACGAGTAATAAAATTGGTTCATAAAAGTGAATGATCCAAAAAATCATCCCGACAGACAGTGAGGTTTTGCTCTCTAGAAAATGAAGCAGAAGTTCAGAAAACGGCAGATAGATCAGAATAAAATAGATAAAAATGACGGCGATTTTGTGAAAAATCTTTTCAATTTGTTCCAATTTCTTTACTCCTTTTTTTCTTAATTTCCAGCAAAAGGCTTAGGGCCATTATTAGCCAAAAGATCGCTGACAGATCATTTTTAAAATATGTCGTATCAATTAAACCATGGATTAAAATCGCCGTCATTGCGGCAAAGAGTCCAGCTGACAAGGCAACATCGCTTTTACTTCGGCCAAGACGAACAAAAAAGTTGATAATCAATATTATAAAGGCGGCCAGTCCGAGAATTCCGAGGCTAAGCCAATAGCTTAAAAATAAGTTATGCGGATGGAGAGCGTACGAGAGGCCATAAAGCTGGAAACCAAGATTATCAAGCGATATTGCTCGAGCTGCTGCTTGAAATTGGCCGAGGCCAATGCCGAATATCGGATGATTCTTTGCTAAATCCCAAGCATAACGGTAGATATCGATACGCATACTCCGACTGTAGGTTTCTGAACCGATTGAAGAAAATGTCAAAGCAAAGATGGCAGCAACAACAATTAACGCAAGAACCAAGCCAGTCATCTTCCAACTTGAATTAAGAATTTTGAGCCGATGAATTTTGGCTGTTTGAAAAGCAAAATAAACAATCGATGCGAAGCCGAAAGCCAAAAGTCCTCCCAATGAGTGGGAGGCATATAGGGCATAAAGAGGAAAAATGTAGAGAGTAGAAAGCAAAAGCTTGTTCGTTGCCCCCTTGAAATAACCAAAAATCGGCAACGATAGGAATATTGATGGGACAACAAACATCGCTAAGTAATTGGGCGACTCAAATGGCCCAAATGCTCGAAATCTCGAGAGATAATCAGCAAAACCGGGATCGCCAACCTGATAAAACAAAGTGGAAATTACTCCGATTTTTTGTAACGTCGCCCAAATCGAGACAATCATTAGAGGGATAAATATCGCCAGAGAAAGATCCTTCGTGCGCTCCTTGGGATAATAATTAATCACCAGAAGATATAATATCACCGGAACGATAAACCAGCCCTTTAATATCCCAAGAGCAGTGCTTTTATCAGCGGAAAAATAAATGCTGATCGCCGCAGCCAGAATCAGTAAATATGTTGCCAGATAACCAAAATTACATTTTACCGCTTTGCCTGATAAATAATTTGAGAGCCAGACAATGAGAAATGTCAGGCCAGCAAGCAGTACTGAGAATTCAAAAACATTGGTCGGAATCGAAAAAATCGTAAAACGAAAGATATAAGTCGGAATCAAAAGGATTGGAACAAGAACCAAGTATTTGATCATATTCTAATTTTATCATATTTTCACTTTTGTCTGATTCCAAGCGAGTGCCAAATAAGCCCAGATCGGCAAGATGTAGAGTGAAGAGAAGGAAGTTGCTTGGGCGAAAATTGCCACTCCGATTACCAGATAGATAAGTGCCGAAAAATTTTTCTCTTTTATTTTTGCTGACAAACTTTTAACTAAAAGTACAACGAAAGAGATGAAAATCAGAAAACCAACAATTCCCTCTTCGACTAAGACCTCAAGATAGAGATTATTTACCGTTTGGTAATCTCCAACAACTGCCTTTTCAGTGAACTCCGGTAATGCGCCAAAAGCCCCGGCACCGATACCCCACGGTCTCTGGAGGAATTGCTGCCAAGCAATTTTCATTAGATAAAATCGATCAAGGGTCGACTCCCCAGTCGAAACATCAGCCACTCCGGCATGATTTACGAAAAGATCGAAGCTTTCCCTGGGTGCGGAAAATTTGATAATTAAAATTGCACAAATTACCGCTAACACAACGACCAACAAAGAAAAAAGAACTTTCTTAAAATATTGCTTATAGAAACTGACGGTTAAAACAAAAAACAAAATTAGAGACAAAAGAAGTCCAATATATGCTCCTCTCGATAGAGAAAGAACGATCGCGACGGAAACTAGAAACAGAGAAATAACGGATAGAACATCCCTGTTTTTTGATTTTAAAAAACGACCGATAGACAGAAAGAACGGGAGAAACAAATAGTTGGCAAGATAAAGTGGCTCTAAAAAAGTCGCCTGCGGTCGGGGAAAACCAAAAACTGTTTTTTTATAATTTTCTCGTAAGAATGTCAGATCAGAAAGTCCATAAAGATCAGCAAAATATTGCCAAAGGGCAAAAACAGCCAACCAAATGCCCGACCAGATTATAATTTTTTCAATCAAGTCAAAATTTTCTTTTTTGATCAATTTTTTTAGAGTGATAAAGCCCAGAAAGGTTGCTAAAAAAATCGTCGAAATCGTCAGCGACCGATATTGGT
>JAQVAO010000061.1 GCA_028690755.1 Patescibacteria group bacterium
AAAACTAAAAACCCAGCCTGATTTCAAGAGTCACAAAATCGCTAATTCTGTATTTTATTATCTAAAAAGGTTTATTAGGAGAGGCGATAAAATTCTGGATATTGGTGCAGGTGATGGCTATCTTCTCGAGTTGTTAGACAAAAAATTCAAAGATATAGTAACCTTTGGTGTTGACCCCGAACCGAAAGCAAAAAAAGTAAAAAAAAGTGTAATTGAAAAACTACCCTTTCCTGACGACAGTATTGACATTGTAATTTGTACTGATGTTGTTGAACATTTAACCGATTCTCAGTTGCACAAAGGCATCAAGGAAATTAATAGAGTTTTAAAGCAAGGTGGTAAGGCTATCACTACCACAGTTGTTAATGAAAATATTAGCAAGCAATTATGCACTTGTCCGGATTGCAAAAAGACGTTTCATAAAATTGGGCACCGACAGGTTTTTGCACCTGAGGAGCTGATAAAACTATTTGTTTCTAATAAGTTTCGTGTATTGAAAACTTTTAATTTCAATTTAACTTTATTTGCCAGTTTTCCCTTTTTAATCAAATTTGCCAATAGTTTAAGATTAGACAGATTATTTTCTGGCGAGATAAGATATCGACTCAAAAAAGATTTTTTGCTCATCGCAGAAAAAAAAGTGGCAGTAAAAAACTGTCCAATTTGTAGCGGAGAACAGAGTAAAGTTGAGCATCAGTTAGGTGATTATTTCCTTTTGCGTTGCCAGAATTGTCTTTTTGTTTATTCAAATCTAACTGAGAAGGAAATTGAGAAAGAGAACTTTTCATATGACAAAAAAGCGATAGAAAAATATCAGGACACCCAAACGATTTTTGACCAGCTATGGTTCAATCGGATAGCCAGGAGGATTGATAGGAGATTTACAAAATTATCAAAGAAAAGAGTGTTAGATATTGGCTGTGGCAATGGACTTCTCCTGTCAGAATTTAAAAAGCTTGGCTGGGATGTTTATTGGCTTGACCCATCTCCCTGGGCAGCAAAATTTGCGAAGAAAAAGAAATACAAGTTGTACCCAACATTAGTCGAGAAAGCAAACATTCCTGAAAATCTTTTTGATGCAGTTGTTTGTACTTCTACTCTTGAGCATATTGAAAAACCAAAGGAATTTATTGAGGAGATAATAACAGTTGTTCGACCTGGAGGTTTAGCGTATTTTTCAGGAATGCCTAATTATGGGTCTTTGCTAAATATTATTGGTATCGCAGATTTTTCTAGTAATATGCCGCCGCAACATGTCAATTATTTTAAAAGGAAAGATTTCTCGAGGATTATTCGATCGGACAAATGTAGGATCGTCGTTTCAAGCTACGGTTTTCCTGGTCTTTACAACTTTTACAGGAGAGCTAAAGCGATTAGGAAGAAAAACCGTAAAAGTAAAAAGGATAAAAATTTATTGCTATTTCGCGTGTTTGTTTTAGCTAATTATTATTCAGGTCGACTTTTTGGTTTGGGCGATAAACTGGAGGTTATAATTGAAAAAAAATAACCAGAAAGAAATCTTGTTCAGCATAGCCAAAGTTTTCATCGCAGCCGGGCTTATTTTTTGGATATTCAAGAAGATTGATTTGAATTCAGTTAAAAATTTGTTTGTATCAGCTAATTGGATTTATCTCGTGTTGCAATTGCTTGTGATCACTGTTGGTGTAATTGTTAGCTCTCTTAAATGGAAAGCAATATTGGATTTTTATCATGTTTATTTCCGGCTATCAAAGCTAATTATTTCCTACTGGATAGGATCTTTTTTAAATTCATTTTTACCTACAAGCATTGGTGGAGACGTCTATAAATATCATGTTTTGGGCAGAAAAAAACCGGAAGAAAAATTAAAAATTGCCTCATCGATCATCATAGAAAGGGGGATAGGCTTCCTCACTCTATTTTTTGTTATGGTAATATCTCTCTTTTTTCTTCCAAATTCATCAAATTTGATTTTTCTCTTTGCCTTGTTGCTGTCGGTATTATCGATATCTGGTATTATATATTTTTTAATTTTATCCAAAAGAAAATATAAGATTAAGAAAAATAGCCGCTTTAAACTTATTAATTACTTTTATCAATTCTGTAATCATATTTTAGAAATTAGCGATAAAAATTTGCTGGCCTATACATTTTTTCTTTCCCTGGTTTTTGTTGGTTTATCTGTAATTTCAAGCCAATTATCCTTCTTGATCGTCGGCTATCGTATGCCGTTGATCTATTTTTTAATTGCAGTGCCGATAATTAATTTTTCAAAACTTATTCCTTTCTCGATTGACTCGATTGGAATCAGGGAAGCGACGGGCGTTATGATATTTTCCTTTTTCGGTGTACCAAGTGAGGTCACATTGACAGCTGTGATTGTTGGTAGGGTTTCTAGCTATCTGTTTAGTTTGTCTGGTGGTATTATGTATTTGCTTCGAAAATTTACTAAAATAATTTAATAAGGTTTTTAGGGAATTGGCTAAAAAATTATTAGAAAATCGCATACTGATAATTTTAATTCTCGTGGGACTCTTTGTGCGCCTCCTTTTTATGCCGAGTGCGACTTTTATTGATCTTCTCTCTTCAACTTGGCGAGAAATGGTTTTTGTCAATGAAGGCCGAGCGATTGTTTCAAATATGAATGAGTTTATTGTCGCGATCTATATGAAGGCTTTTAGCCCGCTTTTTTTACCTCTCAATAAAATCATCGAAATTTTTCGCGAAACCGCCGAACCAAATCTCTTCAAAAATGCTTTGCCGACTTATGATGCTTTTGTCACTTTTCCTCACGCTCCGCGGATGCTTTTTTTGTTGAAAATTCCTTATCTTCTATTTGATCTAGGAGTTTTATACTTGTCACTTCGTTTTTTCTCCGAAGACAAAAAGAAGAAGTTGCTCGTGGCGATCTGGGCTTTCGGCTTACCGCTTATTTTTGCTGCATACATTTGGGGGCGATTTGAAACACTCCCGGTATTTTTTGGTCTCTTGGCTTTTTACTTTGCATATAAAAACCCCCACAGTTATTGGCCTGCGATGTTATCACTGGCGATAGCAGCGATTCTTCGAGGCGCTTTTGCCTTTACGCTGCCGGCGTTTTTGCTTTATTTCTTTTACCAAAATCGCCAGCGCTTTTTGCCCCTAATCTCTTTTGTTTTGAGCTATCTAGTAGTTGGGAAAATTTTTCGACTCATAATTTCGGCATTTCGAGATCCCGGTTTTCTTTCTACTAACTTATCGATCTCAAATTTTTCACTCGGCTATATTGATGAATTTATTTTAACCGGGCGAATTGGTATTGGGCCAGGCGAGGTGTCCCTATTTATATTTCTAATTGCCACAATTATTTATTTCGCTTATTCAGGTAGAAAGAAATTTAATTTTGAGCAGATGGTTTATTTCTCTTCTCTATTTATGCTCGCATTCTTCCTCTCTTCTCGTGTCCACACCCACTATATTGTTTGGCTGATGCCGGCACTTTCCCTCGCTTGCGTTTATCGGCCTAAAATAATCATTCCATCGATTGCAATGATAATATTCTATTACTTTTATTATTTTGTTCTTTTTGAGCCTCAAGTAATGCTCGAACTTTTTGCACCGCTAAATCCACAATTTTTTATGCACCTAGCGCCGATAAGTTCTCAACAGTTTTTTATGAATCACCGAATTGAAAATATTATCATAGTTGCGCGTTCACTATTCTCAATTTTAGTTGTTTTTATCATGTTTTTATTAATTAGAAAAAATGAGAATAAATTATATTAGACTATTAATTATAATTATTATTTTAGGAGCGGTTTTGCTGATTGTCCGTTTTGGTTCGCTTGATCTTGTACTCTCGGAGACCAAAAATTTTATTTACAGTGATTACTATATAGAGACT
>JAQVAO010000001.1 GCA_028690755.1 Patescibacteria group bacterium
CGCGCCCATCATTGCATCTCTAGCATCACCTGTTTTTGGAAATGCCATCACCTCCCTAATAACATTTTCATGAGAAAGTATTGCCGCAATTCGATCTATGCCAGGAGCAATCCCACCATGAGGAGGGGCCCCATACTCGAAAGCCTCAAGCATATGCCCATAACGTCTTAATTTTTCATCTTCGGAGACTCCGAGTAGATCGAAAATCTTATCCTGAATAGCGCGTTTATGAATCCTGATCGAGCCACCTGCGATTTCGAAACCATTCAGTACTAGATCATAGGCATAAGCTCTAACTTCTTCCGGTTTACTATCAAGTTTAGTTAGATCTTCCTCTTTGGGCATTGTGAATGGGTGGTGTGAAGAAACAAGTTTCTTTTCCAATTTTGAGTATTTGAAAAGTGGGGCGTCAACAATCCAAACAAATGATAACTCTTTTTTATCGCTTTTGCTCTTTCGCAAATCAGGCTTATCTGTGCCGTACTTTTCTATTGACTCCTTGTAAGTTATCCGCGGGAAAGGTTTAGATTGAATTTTATTTTCTGGTGTGATAGTCTCAACCATTTTGACCATCATCTTCTCGATTAAATCCAGTATTTGCTCTTGATCAACGAAACTCATCTCCAGATCCAGTTGGGTAAATTCCGGCTGCCTATCCCCTCTCTGATCTTCATCTCTAAAGCAGCGAGCAATTTGAAAATATCTCTCAAAACCAGCGACCATCAAAAGCTGCTTAAATTGTTGCGGACTTTGGGGCAAAACATAAAATTCGCCGGGGTAAAGTCTGGCTGGAACAATATACTCTCTGGCACCCTCAGGTGTTGACTTCGTCAGATATGGTGTTTCAATTTCACAAAAATTTTCTTTGTATAAATATTCTCTGATAAATCTAATTAATTTATGCCGAACTGTAATATTTTTTACCATTCTTTCCGACCTTAAATCCAGATAGCGGTACTTTAAACGTAATTCTTCGTCGACTCCCGAGGTATCTTTATCAATTTCAAAAGGCGGAGTTTTTGCTTCATTTAGTACTTCGATTTCAGTTGCTTCCATCTCTATATTACCGGTGGCAATATCCTTATTGACCATTTTCTCTGGACGTTTATTAATTTTTCCAGTAATAGAAACCACCCACTCTGGACGTATGTCAGTAATCTTATCATACGCGCGAGAACCGGGAATAAAAACTACTTGTAACATGCCGGTCATATCACGAACATCCATAAATACGATTTTCCCATGGTCTCTTCTAGTGTGAATCCAACCAGAAATTAAAACCCGTTCTTCAATTTTTTCACCTAATTCACTGATAAAATTTCTTTTCATTATTCCTCGCCTTATATTATGATCTAATCTTCGCATTAAATTCTTTTTCAACACCAGATATTATCTTTTCAACCTGACTATCAGCTTCCTTATCAGTCAGTGTATTTTTAAACGATTGTAAAAATAGATGGAAAGCCATACTTTTTTTATTTTTGCCAAATTTATCAGAACAGAACTCATCGAACAGCTCCACCCTGTTAACAAGACCAGACAGTCGATAAATTGCTTTGCTGACTGACCCAGCATTAATGCTTTTATCAAAAAGGAACGCTAAATCTCGGGTAACCGCGGGATACTTAGAAACGCCACGGTAGCATATCTCTTTCGAATAATTTGCCAATTTGATATCTTGGTCAAATTTGTTAGCACTTAAAAAACCAGAAATGTTAATTTCAGCGGCAAAAAGTGTTGGTCTTTTAATTTTGTATATATACAGATCATCACGACTAAAATTTGTAACTTTTGCATATTTCTTATCTATCCTAAACTCATCCAGAAATTTATTTAAAAACATAATAAATTGGTCATAATTTTTTTCTGAAGAGACAAAAGAAAATACTACCTGTTCTTTTGTTTTAAAAAAAGTGTGACCAATTTCGTATAATTTTACATCATCGAAAGCCGAATTCTTGGAAATGTTTCCTAGCAAGCTAGGAATTATTGAATCTCTGAGATAGCGATTTTCTGGTTGAAGTGGATTTTCAACTTTAAGAAATTGCGACTGACTAGTAAATTGTGATGAAACTATTTTTTCTGACAAGAACGGATAATTTATTGATTCGCTATAACCATGAAGAATCATGAAATCTTTTATTTTTTCCTGAAAATAAAAACTTGATTTTTTAGGTGGATTAATTTTCTCCAATTTGCATCTGGAAACTTTTTCGTAACCAAACAGTCTCCCAACCTCTTCGGCAATATCTTGCCAAATCGTAATATCATGACGCCAAAAAGGGACAGCTATTCTGCCTGACTCTATCTCAAATCCTAGCAATTTTAAATAATAATTTATTTTATCATTACTAATTTTTATACCTAACATATCTCTAATTTTGTCATAATTCGCAATTACAAAATTTTTCTCAGGAACATCACCACTAGAGACAATTCCGGATAATATTCTGCCACCAGCAACCTGAGTAATTAAATTCGCGGCCTTATTTATTGCATACTCGATTCCACCAGAGTCTATGCCTCTTTCAAAACGGTAGCTGGCTTCAGTTTTTAAATTAAGGTATTTTGATGTTTCACGGATATTTTTTGAATTAAACTGAGCCGCCTCAAGAACTACTGCATCTGTGCTCTCATCGACTTCAGAATTTTCACCACCCACAATTCCCGCGATTGCAATTGGTTTTTCAGAATCAGCGATAACAAGAGATTTGTTATTTAAATTTCTTAATTCGCCATCCAAGGTAATAATTTCTTCATTATTTTTTGCTGTTCTAACAATAATTTTTTTGTCTTTGATTTTTTTATAATCAAATGCGTGCATTGGATACCCAAGATCCAAGAGTATAAAATTAGTAATATCTACAACATTATTGATTGGTTTAGCACCGCAGGCGATTAGTCTCTCCTGCAGCCATTTTGGAGAAGGACCAATTTTAACCCCTTCGATCAAACGAGCGTAATATTGCGGGCAAAGACTAACATCTCCCACCTTCAGTGACAACTTATCAAAAGCACTATTTGAATCAGTTTTTGACAATTTCACAGGTTGTTTGGTCAATCTGGTTTTTTCATAAGCACAGATCTCTCTGGAAACTCCCAGATGCGATAAACAATCACCGCGATTGGCCGAAACACTTAAATCAAATACTGTGTCACAGGCGATATAACTGTTAACCCTTTCCCCGGGAATCCATTCATCGGAAAGTATTTTTATACCAGAATGATCATCACCCAGTCCGAGCTCCTTTTCTGAACAAAGCATTCCGAATGATCTTTCGCCACGGATAACCGCTTCTTTTAAAATTTCTCCTTGGATTTTTGCCCCGGGTAAAGCAAGAGGTACGATTTGTTTTGTTTCAATATTGTTGGCGCCACACACTACCTTCACTTCCCGATCCCCGACTGACAGAGTAACGAGTTTCAATTTATCTGCATTAGGGTGCTTGTATATATCTTTAATTTTTGCAACAACAACTTTATCATCAATTGAAGTTTCAACGGCTTCTACTTCGAGCCCGGAATTAATAAAAATTTCTTCCAGACGTTTGTTGGAGATTTTTTTATCAATATAATCTTCTAGCCAACTTTTTAGTATTTTCATTTAAAATTGCTTTAAAAATCTTAAATCACCAGAACGTAGTAACCTAATATCTTCAACGCCATACTTAAGCATTACCAATCGATCAACCCCCATACCAAAGGCAAAACCACTATATTTTTCTGGATCCAAGCCCATATTTTTAATAACCTTCGGATGAACCATCCCCGCTCCCAAAAGCTCGAGCCATTTTCCATTGTACTTAGCACTAACTTCAAAACCTGGCTCAACAAAAGGGAAGAAACTGGGATTAAATCTGACTTCAGTTTTATCTCCGTACATTTTTTTAAAAAAAGTCTCTAAAGTCCAGAACAGATGCCCAACCTTAATATCCTTGTCAACACAGAGACCTTCCAACTGATAAATCGCAACCTCATGCTTATAATCCGTCGCCTCGTTTCTATAAACTTGACCAGGGGACAAGACTCTGAAAGGCGGCTTATGGGTTTTACCGTAACGAACTTGAGCATTTGATGTTTGCGTTCTAAGCACTCGACCATCTGTAAGCCAGAATGTATCTTGCATGTCCCTTGCTGGGTGGTCGCTAGGCATGTTCAAAGCATCAAAATTATAAAATTCACTATCAACCTCAGGCCCCTCAAAAATATCAAAACCCAACGGTTCAAATATCTTAATTGTTTCTCTGATTATTTGCGTTATTGGATGTAAACTTCCTTTAACTTCCATGAGTTTTGCTCCTACTAATACCTCGAATATACATTTCAACCATTACTATAGCAATGGTAAGCGGTACACTAACCCATAAATCCAGCACTTTAAGTCCCTTAAGAGCTAAAAGCAGAGTAGCGATTACGGCTAATAAAAACGACTGCCTTATGCTCTCGCCGAAGTTTCTTAAAAAAACATTTTCTTCTGTAAATCGTGATTTCACAAACAGTAATAAAAAAGAAAATATGCCGGTAAGTGAAATCAAAAGTGATATATAAAAAGTTATAAATACTGAGCTCTCAGAGGTAAAGGGATTGTAATTTACAATTGTTAATAACAAGCTTGCTAGCGCAAACAAAGAAACCGACGTAAGAAAAAATATTTTCGCTTTTGTCTTTGCCATTATGAGCTCATAATAGCAGTTTTTAACCGATATGTGAATGATTTATTTACCCAATTGACAAAATAAATTTTTTGTATTATAATAATCTAGATCATAGAAACTTGAGGAGAGTGAGCTCTTTGGCAAACAAGAGCAAACAGCGGGCTACTGTGTTCAGTTCGTACTGGAATGGTGGTATTGAAGTCATCGTTTCGCCACCCAGAAACGTATCGCAAGCCCTAACGGCAGCAGCGAAACGAGCAAACAAGGATCGAGGGTGTTCTGTGTCCTATTCGATCCTTTCCCAGCCAGGTGTGTCGAGGATAGAGTGGGGTGATATATTACCTACGAAATCCGAAATGGCAAGGACTGGTCAGCCACCCAAACCACTACCTGAACAAAAAACGGTAACAAAAAAACCGAAACAAACCTCCTTCGACATCTGAGCGTTCGCGCCTAGCGGGCGCCTTTTTTTTCCATTAGTTCTTCAATCCTCTCAATATCAGCTTTCATATCGTCTTTTAATAAAATTAATTTAGGTAGCCGCCTAATCTTAATTTTTTTAGACATTACCTTCCAGTACCTCCAGGAATTAGAAATTACGGCTTTATACACAGATTCTCGTTCTGATGCGACCGAAAAAAATATTTTTGCCTGTGATAAATCAGCCGACGTATTGATAAAATTAATTGAAATAATCTCATCTAGAAAATCTGCGTGGACAAGCTCTGTAAGCTGCTCTTTAATTAGCTCATTTACTCGTTCTATGCGATAGGACATAAAATTATATTAACAGTTTAACGCTTAGACCATTGAGGAGCACGTCTAGCTTTTTTCAATCCCGGCTTTTTCCTTTCAACCTCTCTCGGGTCACGAGTTAGATACCCAGCTTTCTTCAAAGTTGGGCGATATTCAGCATTAGAAACAATTAGAGCCCGGGCAATACCATGACGTATAGCATCACTTTGGCCAGTTGTACCACCACCAATTATAGTAATTGAGATATCGTAAGAACCAAGTTTACCAACTAATTTCAGCGGGGAAACTGCATTATCACGTAAATTAGATTCTTTCCCGTTTATTGTAATTTTTCCACTTCCAGGGTAAAGTCGAACCCTGGCAACAGCAGTTTTTCTTCTGCCGGTGCCATAAAAGTATTTCGTTTTATTTGCTGATTCTGTCATATTACTCCTTGATTGGTGTCAAATTCTTTACCGGAAGATTATGTTCGGCAGTTTTAAATATTTTTAAATTTTTTAAAAATTCTTTTTGTAGTTTGTTTTTTGGCAACATACCTTTAACTGCAAATTTGATTATATTCTCGGGCTTGTTTTCTTTTAATTCTGAGAACATCTTGGTTTTCAAACCACCATGATAACCGCTGTAATGATAGTATTGCTTTGATGTTTCCTTGCTCGAAGATAGATTAACTTTATTAGCATTAACAACAACAACGACATTGCCTGGTAATACATTAGGCATAAACAATGGAGAATTTTTTCCACGTAGTATATTGGCAATTCGAGTTGCTATCCTGCCCAACGGCATTGCTCCGGCATCAATAATGAAATATTTCTTATCCATTTTAGACCCCTGTCTTTCTTGCAGCTTTAGTTCTAACTGAGGTATTAACACCTTGGCGATTTTCTGTAGCTGAAAGTTTATCAAGTCTTTTTTGAGCTTTCACATCAGATTTGGCTAGTGTTTTTTTTGTTTCTTCTTCATCTACTATTTTTTCTTTCTTCTTTTCTGAAACAAAAACTTTTCGGTCAATCAATTCCAGTCTTGCCATTTGTGCGTTATCACCAAGTCTGTTTGGCAAATGATAAAGTCTCACAAAACCACTGTGACGATCTTTGTATCTTGGGACTAATTCATCCCGGACTTTTCTAGAGGCATTAATATCAAAAAGATAACTGGAAATCTTTTTGTACGATTTTAAGTCAGCTGGCTTGGCATCAGATATTATGCCCTCAAAAATCGATTTGGTCTCTTTCGCTTTTTGCAAGGTGGTGTCAACTTTTTCATATAAAACGAGGGACGTAGTTAAATTACGCAACATTGATCTCCTGTGAGCAATTTTTCGTCCAAGAATACGCTTCATTTACTTTTCCAGCATTACTTTTATTTCATCGAAACCTTTTTTCCCAAGCCCCTTAACTTCAGATAATTTTAGATCACTCATTCTTTTAAGACCGGCGATGGTTTTAATTCCAGCATTAACCAAAGAATTCACGGTTCTGGCGGACAAATTAAGGTCTTCAATTTTCGTCTTGGGATCTAAATCTAGAGAATTATTTTTTTCTGTCTTTTCCTCTTCAGAATTATTTTCTGATATATCTTCATCTACCTCACCAGAAGATACTGGTTTGCCTTCAGCAATATAATTAAAGTGTTCAACTAGAATAGTGCTAGCCTCTTTTAAAGCTTCTTTAGCTGACATAGAGCCATCGGTTACGACTTCTAATTCAACCTTATCGTAGTTAGTCATTTGCCCGACACGAGTATGTTCAACTTTCATATTAACATGTTTTACTGGTGAGAAAACGCTATCAACGGCGATTCTTCCAATATCACTTTTTTCTACGTCCTTTTCCTCTGTTGGAATAAAGCCGCGACCTTTTTCAATAACAACTTCAAGATTGAAATTTGCTGATTTATCAAGTGTTGCTATGTGTTGCTCAGGATTTAGTATCTCAATTCCAGACTTCAACTTGAAATCCGACGCAGAAATGGTTTTCGGACCTTTTTCGTTTATTTCGATGGTTATTGGTTCATCGCTAAATGATTTGAATACGATCTTTCTAAGGTTCATAATTATTTCGATCATATCTTCTTTAACATGCGGAATAGCGGAAAATTCATGCGCTACACCTTCCAGCTTTACTGACGATATCGCACAACCCGGCAGCGAGGATAGCAAAACTCTTCTGAGTGCATTACCGATAGTTGAGCCATATCCAGGATATAACGGCTCAATAACAAAGATTGATTTTGTTTCATCAATCTTAGTTTCTTTAATTTTTGGTATTTCCGTAACAAGGCTCATTTGGTCTCCTTTTCTATCTAGAGTAATATTCAATTACTAAATTTATATCATAGGGCATCTCAACATCATCAAGTGTAGGTAACTTTTTAATTTTGTAACCCTTAATGTTTTTTCCACTTTCAAGCCAATTAGGTAGATTTAGATTATCTTCTGTTTTGATTTTTTTATCGGATTTGAGACTGATTAAATCACCACTTTTAACAAGCATCGAAGGTATGTCGGCTTTTTTCTCATTCAAAAGAAAAAACCCATGATTTACAGCTTGTCTTGCTGATGATCTCGATTTAAATAATCCAATGCTGTAGATAACACTATCCATCCTCGACTCTAAAAGCTGCACTAGATTTTCACTGGTATTTCCAGAAATTTTCGAAGCCTTAAGATAGTAATTTTTTAACTGAGTCTCGTTAATATCATAAATATTGCGAACTTTTTGCTTTTCTCTTAATTGTTTGCCATATTCACTTAATTTAGAAAATTTTGTCGGACCATGTTGCCCGGGCGGATATGGGCGAGAGGTAATCGGACACTTTGGGGAAAAACACTTTTCACCTTTAAGAAAAAGCTTGACCCCTTGTCTTCGACATTTTCTGCAACCATGTTCCATAACTATATCCTTCTTACTTTCTTTCGACGACATCCGTTATGAGAAATCGGTGTTATATCTTTTATTAAGTCAACTTCTATATTGGCATTATGAAATGCGCGAACAGCAGAATCACGGCCAGCGCCAACACCAGAGATAAATATTTGGGCCTTCTTTAGACCTCGAAGTTTCGCCTTTTCGATCGCGGCTGATGCGGCTAACGAGGCTGCATAAGGTGTTGATTTTTTTGAGCCTTTAAAACCGATAGAACCAGCTGATGCCCAGGCAATCACCCCACCACGTTCATCAGTAACCGTGATAATTGTGTTATTAAATGTTGATTGTATGTAAACAGAGCCCGAAAGAACAACACCGAGAGTTTTTTTCTTTTTTAAATTTTTCTTCGTATTTGCTGCCATAATTTTATGTCTTCTCCGCCGCTTTCTTTCGACCACTTCCAACTGTTACCTTCTTGCCTCTTTTTGTTCTAGCATTTGTCTTTGTTCTCTGACCTCTAACAGGAAGTCCCCTGGAATGTCTATAACCACGATAGGCATTAATATCCCTTAATCTTTTAACATTCTGGCTAACTTCAGATTTTAGATCGCCTTCAATCCTATACATTCGGTTAATAATCTGACGAACTCTTTCCAGCTCTTCAGTTGATAATTTATCGGACCGAGAATCAAAATTTACATTAGCTTCGGCTAGAATCTTCTCGGCGGAAGTTTTACCTATGCCAAAAATGTAAGTCAGTGCTACTACAATCCGCTTGTTATTAGGAATGTCGATACCAACAATTCTCACCATTTATCCCTGCCTCTGTTTATGCTTTGGATTGGAACAAATCACAAATACTGTTCGCTTCATAGTAGATGACTTACTGTCACCTTTTTTCTTGCGAATTATCGTTTTGCATTTGCTGCACATCGCTTTAACTGATGGTCTAACTTTCATAATATTTCCGACAAAAAATAGAAAAAGTCCCCCACTCTAACTAATGTTAGTTGCTGACTTTTTCTCTTGAAACAATCCTACCCTTGGTCAAATCATAAGGTGTTAACTCAACTTTTACTTTATCACCAGGCATCACTTTAATGAAATTCTTCCTCATTTTGCCTGACAAGTAAGCCATCACCGAATGACCTTCGCCTAGCTTTACAATAAAACTAGAATTTGGCAGTGCTTCTTCTATTATTCCCTCAACTCGTATCGCATCTTTATCTGTCATACGCTGTATATCTTATCATATATAAAAAAACAAGTCAACATTTAGATAATATGATTACACAATGCTAGAAGGCAAAAAAAGCTTTTTTCATTATTTTGTAATAACATCAGCCTTATTATTGTAGATTAATACTGTGTGCTCAAAATGGGCACAATTTTGACCATCATCCATTCTAATAGTCCAATTATCCCGGTCTGTTTTTATTTTATTGTTACCACTGGATACCATCGGCTCGATGGCAATTGCCATCCCGTTATTTATTTCTTGCCCCGTACCTTTTTTACCGAAATTGGGAACTTGAGGTTCCATATGTGGGGCGGTACCGATTCCGTGACCAACAAGGTCATGAATACAAACATAGCCGCGCTTCTCTACATAACTTTCAATCAAGTACCCGAGATCACCAGTTTTTATTCCTGAATAAATCTGAGAAATTGCGTATTTAAGCACCGAATCAGTTACTTCAATTAATTTTTTATTTTTTTCAGAAATTTTACCAACTCCAACAGTTACCGCCATATCAGAAAACATTCCATTATAATTTGCACCGAGATCAAGAGAGATTATGTCGCCGTTTTTTACGATTTTATTTGGTTTAGGAATCCCGTGAACCAGTTCGCTGTTAATCGAGACACAGAGAGAGGAGGGAAAGCGGCCTGAGCCAGCGACATGATAATTTTTAAAAGAAGGTAAAGCGCCCTGCCTTCTTAAACTCCTTTCAGCAACTTCATCAAGTGAAAGTGTGCTGATTCCAGGTTTAACGTAAGAAAGAGTTTCCTTTATCGCCTGCGAAAGAATTTTCCCGGATTTTCTAAGATCAACTATTTGTTCTTTGTTAAGAACTTGAATCATAAAACTTTATTTATTTCTTCAGCAACTTCTGAGATGGATTTTTCACCATCGATTTCATAAACTTTTGCTTTATCGCGATAATAATCAACCACTAAATCAATCCGGGGTTGTGCAAAATTAACTCTTTTTTTCATTATCTCCGGAGTATCATCAGCTCGCTTTATTAATCTTCCGTTGCAACCACCTGATGAACAACTATCGCCAACACTACCACTCAAATAAATTTTTTTGCATTTGTCGCAAACCAACCTAGTAGTAATCCTGGAAACAGAGGTTTCTGGCTTAATTTTAATATATATTATTTCCGGCTCAGAAAAGTTATATTTTTCGATCAGGTGTTCAAAAAATTTAATCTGCTTAAGAGAAAAAGGATAATTATCAAAAATTAAATTGCCCTTAGAATTATTTATTTTTTCTTCAAGCAACTTACCGGCAATTTCATCGCTTTGGGGGATACCCTTATTGTAATTGCTTTTAATTTCCACAATGATTTCATCAGAAAAATTACCATCTGATATCGCTTCCCTAACCAAATCGCCAATACCAACAATCTCTGCATTGATTTTTGCCGCAACATTTTCAGCTTGGGTGCCCTTCCCTGATGCCGGCAGCCCTAACATAACAATAGCTCTTCTTTTTTTCTCCAGAATTCCTCCTTAGACCTAGTAATTATCGTAAGTATGCATCGTCAACTGAGCCTGAAGCTGATTCATTGTTTCGATAACAACAGAAACAACGATTAAAATCCCAGTTCCACCGATAACAAGTGTTTCAATATTTGTTAATGCCTGAATTATAAATGGTAAAACTGCTATTAGGCCAAGAAAAACGGAAGAGGTTAAGGTTATCCTAGTAATAATATTGCCTAAATAATGTGTTGTTTCATTACCAGGGCGAATTCCGGGAATAAACCCCCCCTGTTTCTGTAAATTTTCCGATATTTGATCAGGCTTGAAAACAACGTATGTGTAAAAATATGTGAATAAAACCACTAGCACAAAATAGGAAATTCCGTAAAACACGTTGTTTTTAAATAAATCTCCAATAAATGTCGCAGCTCCAGAAACCCAGGCCGAAGAGGCATTTTCGAAAAATTTTGCCGCCACCCCTGGGACAACCATCATGCTCATAGCAAATATTATTGGGATGACACCAGCAGTATTTACCTTAATCGGCAAAAAGCTGTTGACGGCAGAGAAAGATCCGGCTCCCCTAGCCCGTTTTGCATAAGAAACTGGCAAATTTCTCTGGCCTTCGGTCACCAAAACTATTGCAGCGATTATTAAGATAGCAACAATCGCAAAGATAATTATTGAGATTATTTTTTCAACATCACCCAAAGATATTATTGAGGCGGTATTTCGTATTTGTGATGGAAGGCCAGATAATATCCCGATAGTAATTATCATTGAAATACCATTGCCAATCCCTTTATTGGTAATAATTTCACCAATCCACATTAATATCATACTCCCGGCGGTGATTGATATTAACATAATTATTAATTGGTATAAATCCCAACCAGGAATTATCCCCTGACTTCTCAGGAGATACAACATGCCATAACCTTGCGTAATTGCCAGTGGCACAGTTAATAATCTGGTATACTGGTTAATTTTATTTCTTCCTGATTCACCCTCTTTCTGCATCTCTTCCAATTTTGGAACTAGCATAGCAAGAAGCTGGAATACAATTGAAGAGGTGATATATGGGCTAACGCCCATAAGAGCAACCGAGAAGTTGCTAATAGTCCCACCGGAAAACAAATTTAATAAGCCAAATATCTGGTTTTGTTGGAAAAAATATCTTAATTGCTCTAAATCAACCCCAGGCATTGGAATATGAGCAATAATTCTAGTTGCAACCAAAAGACCTAGAACAACAAGAAGTTTATTTCTAATATCCTTATATCGCCAAATTTTACCTAATGTGTCCATCAAAAACTCTATTTATTTTGAATTCTTGTCTTTTTTTGGTAATTTTGATTCAACGTTTTTTGATTTTTTAACATCCGAGAAAATAACACTAACGGTCAACTCTCCATTAGCCAAAATCTTTGCAGAGTCACCTTTTGTAATTAAGCCTTTAGACTCAAGAGTTTCATTAGACACAGTTTCACCGTCTTTAAAGTTTCTGCTTATATCAGCAAGAGTAATAATTTTTTTATCCTGACTAAAGCGCTTAAATCCTGGCAATTTATGCAATCTCATATTTAGAGGAGTTTGCCCGCCCTCAAACTTTCGAGGAATATTGTGACCGGAACGCGACTTTTGTCCCTTGGTCCCACGACCAGCGGTTTTGCCCCCACCAGCAGAAATACCGCGTCCAACGCGAAGGTTTTTAACATCTGATCTAGTTTTTTTTAATTCGTGTATTTTCATAATTCGATTAATTACTCTTTTACTTTATCTATTTTAGTCTCTTTTGGCTGTTTAGTAATTTTATCCTTGGTATTCTTTTTTTCAATCTTAACTTTTTTTTCCGAAAAGCTTCTAACTTTTGAAACTTTGTCGTCATCAAAACTATTAAAAGCTTTATAAACAGCTTTAACATTATTAATTTTATTTGAAGTTCCAATTACTTTCGATAAAATATTCTTTATACCGGAAAGTTCGGCCATAACTCTAACGGCGCCACCAGCAACAATAGAGGTTCCCTGACTTGCAGGCCCCAAAAATAACTTGGCGCTTCCTTCTTCGACTGTTACACTATATGGAATTGTTTCATTGACAATCGGGACATTAATCATTCTTTTTTTAGCCTGAGAAACAGCTTTTTTAACGGCAACAGCAATTTCATTCGCTTTTGCAATTCCATAACTGACCCTACCGTTACGATCTCCAATAACAACCAGGACTCGAAATCTGATGCGTCTGCCACCTTTAACCACTCTTGATACACGAGAAATTTCGATGACTCGCTCATCAAATTCTGATTTATTTTCTGTTCTTTTAAACCTATTTTCCGAATTTAGCGCCATAATTATTGCTCCTTAAAATATCAAGCCAGCTTCTCTTGCCCCCTTGGCGACTGCCAAGACTCTGCCGTGATATTTATAACCATTTCTATCAAATACTATATTTTTAATACCTAGCTTAAGTGCTTTAGCAGCGACGTTTTTACCAACAATTTCCGCCTTTTTGCATTTTGTCATCTTATCTTTGATTAATTGATCTGAATCAGCGGCTAAAACCTTGCCGTTGATATCAATGATTTGGGCATATATGTTTAAATTAGATCGAAAAACGACTAATTTTTTGCAACCAGAAGTTACCTTAACTTTGTTTTTAATTCGAATTTTTCTACAAATATTTTTAACTGTCATTTTTCTCCTTTACGAACCTGAAGACTGGGCAGCTTTTCCAGCCTTCTTTTTAATCTGTTCGTCGAAATATCTGATGCCCTTTCCTTTGTAAACTTCAGGCTTTTTAATTTCGCGAATTTTAGCAGCAAACAAACCAACCCTATCCTTATCTTTTCCTTCTATGAGAATAATATTTTTTTGAACTGAAACATTCAGATCTTTAGGTATTACAATTTCAATCGGATGAGAAAAACCAAGTCTCATAGCTAATTTATCACCGTTTACCGCTACCGTAAAACCAACACCTTTATATTCAAGTTTTTTTACAAAGCCGTCAGTCATTCCGATTATTGTATTTTCTATTAATCTTAAATATGTCCCGTGCAGTGATTTGGAATCTTTTAGCTCATTTTTGCGAGTAAGTCTCAATATATTACTCGACAAATCTACATTTAGATTGACAGGAAGCTTAATAGTCCTCTCTTCGTTTTGGCTTTTTATTACAATATCAGAATCATCGATTTTTACTTCGACATTCTCAGGTATAATAATTTTTTTGTTACCAATTCTGCTCATAATATTCCTTACTAAGGCAATTAATTACCAGACTTCACAAATTATCTCACCACCCAAACCCATCTTTTTTGCTTTTCTTGCTTCCATCACACCAGCTGATGTTGAAATAATTAAGTTTCCAATTCCTGATAATGGGATTCTTATGTCTTTAGACTTAACATATATTCTTCTGCCAGGCTTGCTGATTCTTCTAAGATGGCAAGATTTTTGGTTTTCCGGAACTTCAATAACAATAACTTTGCGGCCATCATTTTCAGAAAATTTAAAATTATTTATTATATGGAGATCCTTTAAAATCTGGCAGATGTCTGCTTTAATTTTTGAATACCCAATTTCTACCCGCTGTTGTCGGGCATTTAATGCGTTTCTGACTGAAGTTAGTAAATTTGCGATTGGATCCATATATTCCTTTACCAGCTAGATTTTGTTACGCCGGGAAGCTCACCACGACTAGCGATCTCTCGAATACAAATCCGGCATAATTCAAATTTTCTGTAATAGCCACGTTTACGACCACAAACACGGCAGCGTCTAATTATTCTTGTTGAATATTTTGGGGGCCTATTCGCTTTTACAATTAAAGATTCTTTTGCCATCTTTACTCCTTATCTTTCTTTTTTTCGAACGGAAAGCCCAGATGTTCAAGTAATTTTTTGGCTTCCTCTTTACTTCTGGCAGTTATGCTAAAATTAATTTGCATCGAAAAAGGCTGTTTTACATTATCATATTTTATCTCCGGAAATATCGTATGTTCTCTTATTCCTATTGAATAATTACCTTGTTGGTCAAAACTATCATTTGATAAACCTCGAAAATCTCTGATTCTTGGTAACGACACGTTGACAAATCTTTCGATAAAATCATACATTTTCATATTTCTCAAAGTCACAGAATATCCGACAATTTGACCTTCTCTCAATTTAAAACCGGAGACAGAAATTCTTGCTTTATTAAATCTTGGAAGTTGGCCGGTAATAAGAGCAATGTCTTTTGCAACCAATGCACAATCGTCTTTTGACTCCTTAATTTTCCCGACTCCAACATTTATTGAAACACTAGTGATTCTTGGGACTTGAAAATTTGAAGAATAGTTAAATTCTTCTTTTAATTTTTTAACGATCTCTTTGGTATATTTTTCTTTTAGATTTGTCATTATTTAACCGCTTCTAGACTGGCGTTGCATTTACGACAGACTCTAATTTTTTTATTATTTGTGATTTTATAAGATACTCTCGAAACTTTATTGCAACTGGGGCAAACTATCCCCAGGTTGCTAATATTAATTTTTGCACTAATCTCAATAATTCCACCTTTCGGTGATTTTTTTGAAGGCTTAACACTTTTTTTATAAATATTTAGCCCTTTAACAACCGCTTTATTTTCAGATACAAAAACTCGCTCAATTTCAGCAATTTTATTTCTATCTTTGCCAGTCAAAATTATTACTTTGTCATTTCTTTTTAACTTCATTAAATTACCTCTGGTGCTAAAGAAATTATCTTCATAAATTTATCTCTAAGTTCTCTCGGGATCGGACCGAACACACGCGTACCACGCGGCACACCATCTTTATCGATAACTACAGCAGCATTTTCGGAAAAACGAATCACCGATCCATCCGGTCTGCGATAAGGGAATTTTTGCCTAACGATGACCGCCCTGACAACTTCCTTTTTCTTAACGTTGGCCCTAGGTGTTGCAACTTTTACCGAAGCAGAAATTACCTGACCAATCACAGCACCATCCGATTTTGCACCTTGGAGCGTGGTGATACACTCTATCACTTTTGCGCCGCTGTTATCAGCAATTACTAATTGTGTTCCGGGTTGAATCATACTAACTCACTTTACCTACAACTTTAAAACTAACAAATTTTGAGATTGGTCGTGTTTCTCTGATTAAAACTCGATCACCAACAGAAATATCTTCGACCAAGCAGCTAGCTTTAATTTTTTTATTAATCTTATAATTCTTATCATAAAGTCTATGTTTTTTTAGACGCTCAGTTTCAATAACTAGTGTTTTATTTTTAGGTTCTGAAACTACAATTCCAACAATTTCTCGTCCGTTTTTTAAATTATCGTTCATTGGTTTCTCCTTTTCGAGCGGTAATCACTGTATTTATTCTTGCTATATCTTTTTTTAATTGAGAGATTCTATGAATGCCTTTGGTTTTACGATTAGCGATATCAATTCGTAAATTTAAAATCGTCAAATTAATACTTTTAATTTCTTTTAATAAATTGGCGTCGGTCATTTTACTAAATTTTTCAGTTTTGTTATTTTTCATTATTAATCCTTTACCACAAACCGACTTTTAACTCTTAACTTGTGTGAAGCTAAACGAATCGCTTCTTTAGCAGTATCTTCTGGCACACCATCCATCTCAAATAATATGCTCCCAGGCTTAACAACAGCAACAAAATGGTCAACTGTACCTTTACCAGAACCCATAGGAGTTTCAGCAGAAGTATTGGTTACCGGTTTGTCGGGAAATATGCGTATCCAAATCTGACCACCTCTTTTAACATACCTCGTCATTGCTCTTCTTGCTGCCTCGATTTCTCTCGCAGTAATCCAGCCTCTTTCAAGAGCTTTCAAGCCGAAAGACCCGAAGTTAATTTCAAAGCCCCTGGTGGCATTTCCACCTCTTTTACCTCGTTGGTGTTTACGATGTTTTAATTTCTTTGGCAATAACATAATTATTTTCCTAGCGCCCCTTTACTATTTGGAGATGAAATATTAACATCAGATGATTCCCCTTTATATATCCAAACTTTAATACCAATTGTACCGAAAGTAGTTTTTGCTACTTCATAGGCATAATCAATTTTACTCTTAAGTGTTGAAAGCGGTACAAGCCCTAAGACAATTTTTTCACTTCTGGCAATTTCTGCTCCGTTTAGCCGCCCAGAAACCTGCACCTTAATTCCCTTAGCACCTGACTGATTAGCCTTTTCAGCTGCTTGTTTTATCGCTCTACGATAAGGAATTCTTTTTTCAAGTTGATTCACAATATTTTGCGCAACGACTGAGGCATCAGCATCTGGATTTCTTACCTCTTCAATATTTATTTTCAATTTGCTTCCTTGTATCAGTCTTTCAATGCTTTCTTTAATTTTGCTAGCCCCAATACTCCCCTTGCCAATAATCACACCTGGTCTAGCTGTTTTAATACCAACAGTAATTTTATTAGCATCACGATCAACAGTGATGGAGGAAATCGCTGCACCCTTATATTCATTGAGCAAATATTTTCTGATAGCTAAATCTTGATGCAGCATCTGTGAGTATTTATCACGACTAAACCACCTGGATTTCCAAGTCTCATTTATTTTCAGCCTAATGCTTGTTGGATTTACTTTCTGACCCATTATTTATCCTTTTTTTCTTCGGGATTAATTTCTTTAATGTCTTTTTCTAATTTTACAGTTTTCTCCTTGCCATTAGGCGAAGGCAAAGTAGCAGAAGCATTATCTGAGATTGTTAAAATCATATGGCTCTGTCTTTTTTTGATTGCCATCATTGAACCCTTGGATGCTGGTTTACCTCTTTTTAGCCTTGGGCCATCGCTGCAGATTATGCTCTTGATAGAAAATTTATTAATTTCAAGGCCTGATTCTTTAGCAGAGGCAATTGAGCTATCAACTAAGCATTTCAACATTCTGGTACCTTTGCTGTTAGATAGAAAAAGAATATCTCTGGCTTTTTCTAGATTTTTTCCCCGAACTAAATTAACAGCCAATCTTAACTTTCTTGGTGATATTTTCAAATATTTACTTTTAACTGTAATTTCCATGTTTTAAACCTTGCTACCGCTAGAA
>JAQVAO010000062.1 GCA_028690755.1 Patescibacteria group bacterium
AATAACATAAATTGGTAATTTTGTCACTATGGAAGAGGAAAAAAAGCAGGTTAATTTTGTCCACCTCCACGTTCACTCACACTATTCGATGCTTGATGGCATGGGCAAGATTCCCGATTTAGTCAAGAAAGCTAAAGAGGACGGGCAATTTGCATTGGCACTCACAGACCACGGTGCAATGCACGGGATAATTGAGTTTTACGAAGAATGCGTGAAAGAAGGCATTAAGCCAATTCTCGGTTTAGAAATTTATGTCGCCGCCAGAACAATGAAGGACAAGCAACCGAGGATCGATTCGAGCTCTTATCATCTGATTCTATTAGCAAAAAATGAAACTGGTTATAAAAATTTGATGAAAATCACCTCGGTTGCTCATCTTGAAGGTTACTATTACAAGCCGAGAATTGATAAAAAGACTCTGAAAAAATACTCTGACGGCCTAATCGCTTGCTCGGCTTGCGTCCAAGGAGAAATTCCCCGAAAATCATTGGAAAATATCGCTGAGGGGAGGAAAGCGCTAAAAGAATACCTGGAGATATTTTCAAAAGAGGACTTCTATCTGGAAGTTCAGCATCATCCAAACACGGTTCCCGAACAGAAAAAAGCCAATGAAAATATTTTTAAATTGGCAGAAGAATTTGATCTAAAAGTAGTCGCCACCAACGACGCACACTATGTCAATTCTGAAGATAATGTTGCTCACGACGCGCTACTCTGCCTACAAACCGGAAAATTAGTTTCCGACCAAAATAGGATGTCGATGAGTGGTGATGATTATTCATTGCTACCGGCGGCAAAGATGGAGGAAAATTTTGCCGATCATCCAGAGGTAATCTCAAATACTATTGAGGTGGCCAAAAAATGCAACATCGAAATTGAACTGGGAAAATTTAAGTTTCCTGAATATCCTTTACCAGAGGGAGAAACCTACGAGAGTTACCTACAAAAATTGATCAGGGAGAGATTACCAAAGACTGTCGATAAGATTTTACCCGAGATGCAAGAGCGCATCGATTATGAATTCAAAGTTATCAAAGACAAAGGCTATCTCGGATATTTCTTAATAGTTCAGGATTTTTTTCAATTTGCCAAAGAGCAAGAAATTCCGACAAATACTAGGGGTTCCGCAGCTGGTTGTTGTATCTCCTATGCTCTTGGTATTACCGCAAAACAGCTAAACCCGCTTGATTATGGGTTACCATTCGAGCGCTTTCTAAATCCTTTTCGACCATCGGCTCCTGATATTGATGCCGATATCGCTGACACCGGACGAGACCAGATTATCCAGTATGTGGCGAGAAAATTTGGCAAAAATCGGGTGGCACAGATTATTACCTTTGGGACAATGGCCGCCCGGATGGCTGTTCGTGATGTTGGCCGAGTCCTCGGCATGTCCTATTCCGAAGTAGATATAATCGCCAAGCTTATTCCACCAATGAAAACTACCCTCGATCAAGCGCTTAATACGATCGCCGAACTTAAAAATCTTTATCAATCAGACGCTCAAATTAAAAAATGTATCGATATCGCCAGAAGACTGGAGGGCGTCGTTAGACACGCTTCGGTACATGCCGCTGGTGTTGTGATCGCCCCAGATGAAATTACTGACTACACTCCGGTGATGATGGACACTAAAGGCGAAAGATTGATCACCCAATACGAGATGCACGCCGTTGGTGAGGACGGAGTTGGATTGATAAAAATGGACTTTTTGGGTTTGGCAAACCTATCAATTATTCAGAACGTGATTAAAATCGTAAATAAAACCAGGGGGGTTAAAATTAATCTTGATGAGATTCCGCTTGATGACAAAAAAACGTTCGAGCTGCTATCACGCGGCGAAACAATCGGTGTATTTCAGCTGGAATCAGAGGGGATGAGAAAAAATATCAAGGAGCTTCGGCCAACAACAATCCACGATATTATGGCAATGGTTGCACTTTATCGCCCCGGTCCGATGGCTTTTATACCGGAATATATCTCCAGAAAACGTGACCCTTCAAAAATCCGCTATTCCGATCCGCGCATGGAGAAATTTCTCGATAAATCACTCGGACTGATTGTCTATCAGGACGATGTCTTAATGATTGCACTGGAGCTCGCCGGATATAACTGGGAAGAAGTCGACAAATTCCGCAAAGCAATCGGCAAAAAAATCGTCAAAGAGATGGCAGCACAAAAGGAAAAGTTTTTTAGGCAGATTATTGAGCGCGGGATGAAGCAAAATGTTGCTGAAGAACTCTGGAGCCAGATAGAAACTTTTGCTGGTTATGGATTTAACAAGGCTCACGCTGCTAGTTACGGGCTTGTCGCCTACCAGACGGCCTATCTAAAATCTAATTTTCCCCCAGAATATATGTCAGCACTAATGACCTCAAATAAGGATGATCTTGATAAGCTGGCTCTCGAAATCGAAGAGTGTAAAAGAATGGGAATTGAAGTCTTGCCACCATCAGTTAACGAATCTTTCGTTGATTTCGGCGTCGTTAAAGATACCGGCAATGTTCGTTTCGGACTTTCCGCCATTAAACATGTTGGTGAAGCGGTTGCCGAAGAGATAGTTGAAGAAAGAAAAACCGCCGGGAAGTTTACCGATATGGAAAACTTTATCACTCGTCTAGGGACCAAAGTAATAAATAAGAAATCTCTCGAAGCGCTTGCCATGGCTGGAGCCCTTGATGACCTAGCAGAACGAGCAGAGATTATTTTCAATATGGATCGAATATTGTCTTACGCCCAGGGGATTAAAAAAACTGCAAACGCACAACAAAATTCATTATTTTCCGAAGACTCAATCGAAACTGCAAAAATTGAGTTTGAAGAGACAAAACCTGCTGATAAAAAACAGCGTCTTTCATGGGAACGCGAACTCCTTGGAATGTATATTTCTGAGCATCCCCTATCGGAAATTGAGCCACTAATTGTCCCCTATCAACAGAAAAAAATCATTGAAATTTCACCCTCGATGGAGAATGATTTTGTTAGAATTGCCGGAATAATTACTTCGGTTCAGACGATAGTCACTAGAAAAAGCAATCAGAAGATGGCCTTCATAAAAGTCGAAGACCAAAGCAAAAATATTGAGGTGTTGGTTTTTCCAAAGATTTTTGCCGCCACCCCAG
This sequence comes from Patescibacteria group bacterium, assembly GCA_028690755.1. Lineage (GTDB taxonomy): Bacteria > Patescibacteriota > UBA1384 > XYA2-FULL-43-10 > CAINNR01 > JAQVAO01. Next base: position 3,123 of record JAQVAO010000062.1, read on the forward strand.
ATCTCTTTACTCCTGACAAAGTTGTGATCATTGATGGCTTTGTCAGCAACAAAGACGGCGAACTAAAAATTTTGGCTGAAGAGATATATTCAGTAAGCGATAAAAATATTCCGAATTTTTCGCCACGAACACGAAAAAGAAACGGCTTTGGTTTTAACGGAAATGGGAACGGCGGCGGCTACGGCGGCAATAATGGTCAAGATATAAAAGAGGAGAAGAGTCGCCTCAAAAAAGATCCCCCAAAATTTGAACCGGAGATTCTGACAATTTCTATTCCGAGGGAGGCTGATTCGGGTATTCTTTCAGAAATTAAGGAGATTCTAACTGCCCACAAGGGAACGAACAAAGTGATAATAAAAGTACCGAAAAACGGTGAGGGCTGGCGAGAAATGAAGATAAAAAACACTGTTGACATTTGCCCACCGCTACTTCGAAAACTAAAAGAGGTGGTTGGAAAAGAAAACATCTCTTGACAAATAGCATTTTTTGTACTATTGTAAACCTCCGGATCAAAGAAAAGAGGGGTGTTTGCATTGCGAACACTGGAAATAATTGGCAGTGGTACAGATCGCATCAAAGCGATCTGTGGTCATGGTCAGGATCAGACGATTCGTAA
>JAQVAO010000002.1 GCA_028690755.1 Patescibacteria group bacterium
CGTTTTTTCATTACATATATTTTAGCACCTTAGCACACGAATATAAATTAGCGCTTATTGACCACCTTGTCGATCAGCCCATATTTTTTAGCCTCATCAGCTGACATGTAAAAATCTCGATCTAAATCTTTTTCAATTCGACTTTCTGGTTGGCCAGTATTTTTTGCCATAATTTTAATCAAATTTTTCTTGGTTTTGATTATGTGCTCAGCAGTGATAGCAATATCAGAAGCCTGACCTTCAGTACCGCCAAGCGGTTGGTGAATCATCATATCAGAATTTGGTAAAGCAAATCTCTTGCCTTTTGCGCCAGAAGAAAGCACCCAAGCGCCGCCTGAGGCGGCAAGGCCAACACAAAGTGTTGAAACATCAGGTTTTATATAGTGCATCGTATCAATTATCGCCAAAGTTGCCGTCACTGAACCACCCGGAGAGTTGATATACATTTCAATATCTTTATCCTTGTCCTCTGATTCGAGAAATAGGAGTTGGGCAACGACGGTATTGGCAACTGCATCATCAATTGGACCACCCAAAAAAATGATTCGATCTTTTAGTAATCTCGAATAAATGTCATAAGCTCGTTCACCAAAATCAGATTTTTCAATAACTGTTGGTACTAAATATGTCATCAAAGTTCCTTAAATTTTTTAAATAGTTGGGCGGCTCCGCCCGGAAAGGCGGAGCCGCCGATCGTCACGCTACGGTGAGCCTCACGGAGAAGAAGGCAACCCGGGGCACACATCGCTGGGAGCACCGAATCTCCCCTGCTAGATAGCAGACGCGATCTGGTTTTGGCGCCTTACATACCAGCCCGTAACGCAAGCCTAAAATAACATTTTTTGCAAATTTTGTAAACCCTACTCAAAGAACAAAGAAGATCCATAAATTATCACAACTACCGAGACCAAAATCATTGTAAAAACCGGCGAAGTTAGATCAGCGATTCCACCGACAAAAAGAGCAGGTAGCGAGAGTGCTAAATTAATCAGCATCGAAGAAACGCCGAAAACTCGACCACGCATATCACTTTCGGTATTTATATGGAGTATAGTTTGCGAAGAGATATAAACGTTGGCAGCAGAGAAACCCATAATAATCATGAGGGATATCGCAACCAGTATTAACACAGTCGAGAAACCAATATATGAATAAATCGACAAAACTAAAAGAGAGATGCCAGAAATTACAAAGCTACTGTTTATTGTCGCGCTCTTATTAATATTTTTATATTTATTTAGATAGTAGGCCGAGATCAACATCCCAAAACCAGCCGGTACAATGAGTAATGGGCCAGCTAGTTTTGCCGAAACTCCGAGAGAATCCTCGGCAAAACCGGGCATAACAACAATAAATGCACCAAGCATCGCCCAGCCAGCGGCTAATTTTATCATTGGCAAAACCACGCCTTTGGTTTTTGTAATATAGTTAATACCAATTTTAGTTGCTGCCCAAACATTTTTTATTCCAGTAGCAACTTTTAATATATCTATCTGAGAAACGATTTTTTTATCAAAATTTGACATTGAAAAAACAGAGATTGCCGCCAGAGCAAAAAGAAAAGCAATCAACAAAAAAAGCACTTTCGAGCCAAGAATTACTTGCAGCGGACCAGCAAGCCCGTAGCCAACAATCAGCGCCCCGTACATTGTTGTCATATATATTGAATTTGCTCCAACCAAGCGCTCTTTTGGAATAATCAAAGGAATAGTCGAAAGCTCCGCCGGTGCAAAAAATTGGCCGATTGCTGACATAATAAAAATAATCTCCAAAATTGCCAAAGTATTATGAGCTGCTGGTATCAGAAGCAGAACAACAAAAAATCTTAAAATCAGGGTATAAATTAAGACATTTTTGTAGCGAAATTTATCCGTTACAACGCCAGAAAAAGGTCCCAGAATCACAGAGGGGATGGCAGAAGCAATCATTACAAGCGAGATGGTCGTTAAACTCTTTGTTAGGTCGTAAATATGCAAAATCAAAGCGAAAGTCAGCATATTCGCCGCAACTTGAGAGGAAATTTGCGACAACCATAATTTTGAGAAATCCTTATGCCTAAAAAACCAAAGGAACGTGCTCCCCACTCTAACCCCGCTTATTTAATTAATTTACTTTTCAAATGGTCGAGAGCAAGCCGGCCCGCTTGTGGATTTGTATGATCAATTTTTTGTTCTTCGATAATCTTGCCGAGCAAAAAACCGATGCGAACGTTTCTCTCAGCGGTTGGCCTGATCTCTTTACGAAAATCCTCTCTGGTCTTTTTTATGCTCTCCAAATATTTGTCAAAAGATAAACCCCGAGATTTTATTTGCTCCTCCATCCCGGCTGTTGTTCTGTCAATTTCTTGTTCAATTAAACTTTCAGGAACATCAACTTTGAGCAGGGGGAGCATTTTTTCAATCAACTCATTTTCAATTTCAGAATTTATTTTTTGCTCTAGCTCAGTGTGAAGACTCTTCTTTATCGCCTCTTTTAGCTCGGCAATTTTATTGTGGCCGAAACTCTCGGCAAATTTTTCATCAAGCTCCGGGAGATTCATTTCTTTAATATCAACCAGTTCAATTTCAAAGTCCGCTTTTTTGCCGGCAAAATCCTTGGCACGATAATCAGTCGGAAAAGTAATGTCAAATTTCTTTTTTTCCCCTTTTTTCATACCAACAACCTGATCTTCAAAACCAGGTATTAGTGTTTCATCACCTAAAACCAATGGGTGATTTTTAGCTGTCATCGCATCTTTTTTCACACCTTTAATTGATCCTTCATAGGAGATCTCTACCCTGTCGCCCTTTTTTGCACTTCTTGTAATTTCAGAAAAAGTTGCCTTCTGTCGCCGTAGATGAGTTAAAACCTTTTCAATATCTGAATCTTCAACTTTTTTAATTTCTCTTTTCTTGATTTTGATTTTTGAATAATCTTTGAGTTCAACTTTCGGCATCACTTCAAATTCTGCCTCATATTCTAGAGGATCTTTGATCTCTGATTCTTCCAGGCCCCAAGTTGGATAACTCGAAATTGCAATCTTGGGAGCACAAACCGGGACTAATTTTTCTTGTTTTATCGCCTCGACATAAGAATTCTGAATTGCAAAATCTACAGATTCCGACAAAAGCCTGCCTTGACCAACAGCCTCCTCAATTAACTTGCGCGGTGCTTTACCGGGCCGAAACCCAGCTATCTTAACCTCCGGAGATAATTTTTCATATTGTTTTTTAAAATAATCAAGCAGCTCTTTGGTTTCTACTTTTACTTTGAGTTTATATTTTGATTTTTCTAGTTTAGTAGAGCTAATTTCCATTTCGTCTCCAAATTAATGACATGAAAGTAATTCTAACAAATTCAGAGAGAGAGATCAATTATGACGACCAAAATATTGATATTATTATTAATATTCAAAAACATCTTGGATTAATTAAAAAAGAAAAACGCCCAGCAGGTGCGGGGCGTTGTGTTTCGTGTCACTGGCGGCCCTAGCCACCAGCCTCGGCCAGCTCATTCATGAGCCGGCAGTATTCGCCATGATCCATGCGCTTCCTGGTAACCCACCACCAACGAAGCTTGAGCTGGAAGATCCTCTTGTCGACCCATGACCGAAGGTTCGCCACTACTGCAGCAAAGCCCTTCGGGTCATCCTTCTCAACGAAAAACGGCCCGTCATATAGCGTGCACATATGGGCGACTCCCTTCAAAGCAGTTCAGTTGAGTGCTGATTAAATTATTACATTTTATTTAACTTATGTCAATAGAAAAAGGTAATGTGCACAGACATATGGCGGTTTTCTAGAGGAACTTCTATGCTAAATAGCATGAGTGTACAAATACCTAAAAATGTAAAAGAAGAGCGACTTCGATGGGTTAAACCAATTGCAGATGGTCAAGTTAAACTAAAAGATGTAGCCAAAGTATGCGAACACGGAAAAAGAACATTAGAACGCTGGCTCTCCAATTACAGAAAACACGGTGAGTCTGGCTTAGAACCTAAATCAACCAGACCAAAAACCTCACCAAAAGAAACTCCAATTCGTATTAAGAATAGAGTTATTGAGATTAGGAATGATACTAAAGAATGTGCAATGAAATTGAAATGGAAACTCGAAGACGAAAACATCTATCTGAACGAAAGAACAATCGGCAAGTTCATTAAGACCGAAGGATTAACTAGAAAATACAGGGTTAGAAAAGTTAATTACAAATACATTAGAGCAGAATTAAAACAAGGAGAACTCGTAGAGATTGATGTCAAATATATCCCAGATCCAATTGATGGAAAGCGGTATTATCAGTTCACTGCAGTTGATGTAGCCTCTAGATGGAGACTAATCATCCCATATGATAATCAATCAAACTACAATGCGATTAATTTCCTTCATGAAGTAATTAAAGTATTCCCACACAAAATCACTGCAATCAAGACTGATAATGCTGCCATATTCACAAACAGATATACCGGTTACCAAAAAAGTATAGATCCGCTTAACCCAAAACTTCATCCGCTTGATATTGAATGTCAAAGATTAAACATTATTCATTATCTGATTGATCCGGGAAAACCACAGCAGAATGGTACAGTTGAAAGAAGCCATAGAACTGATCAAGAGTACTTCTATGACAATACAATCTGTCAAACTTTTGAGGAACTAAAATACAAGATGAAACTTTGGAATATGTATTACAATGATTTACCTCATTGCTCACTTAAAGGAAAAACACCGAATCAAATGTTACAATTAACAAGAACAATTACTTAATTTGAACTCCGCCAAATGTCCGTACCTAAAACATAAATGCCTGCGAAACAGGCATTTTTCTCAAAAATTAAACTTTTTAAAACTTTATTTGCTTTTCCACTCTTTTATCGCTTTTTCATATGCTTCATGAGTTCCAGTATCAAACCACTGGCCCTGGAATGGGTAGCCGAAAAGTTTACCTTCGAGAGCTAATTTGGGATAAATGTCATATTCTACCATCGCCTTGCCTTTTTTCGGTATGTATTGGTCGATCACCTCCGGTTCCATTATCGCCATACCAGAATTTATCAAATTACTTGGAGCTTTTCCTTTTTCCGGTTTTTCTACAAAACCGATGATTTTGTTACCTTTGAGCATTGCCACCCCGTAGCGTGATGGGTCAGAAACGGTCGTTAGAGCAACTGTCGCTAACCCACCGTGCTCTTTGTGAAAATTCATGAAATCACTTAAATCAAGATGGGATAAAATGTCACCCCAAACAATAAAAAAAGGTTCTTTTAAATACTTTTTAGCCAATCGAAGTGGTCCAGCAGTGCCAAGTGGTTTTTTCTCTTCAACATACTTTATAGAAAGGCCAAAATTATGACCGTCTCCAAAATAATTTTTAATTTTTTCTCCCTTATAACCGATCGCCATGACAATATCATTTACGCCATGTGATTTTAACTGCTCCAAAACATGCAAAACCATCGGCTTATCATGAATCGGGAGCATCGCCTTAGGAAGCTCTAACGTGAATGGTCGCAATCGAGTACCTTCTCCTCCGACAAGAAGAATGGCTTTTTTAATTTTTCCTATTCCCAGACCAGCCTCAATCAGATATTCTGCAGCATGAGATCGATTTCTAATTTTTTTACCATCGACAACTTCATCGATTTTTTTGAAGAGCTCTTTTTTAATCGTAACAGTTAATTTTTCTCTTTCTTGAGCCATAAAACTCCTAATTTTTATAATTCAGGGCTAACAAAAATATTAAATCAAATTTATTCACATGCTGTCAATATTGACATACAATTTTATACGATATACAATATTATACGATAGTGATTATGATGGAGGTGGATACCACCATGAAGTTTCGGGCGTCAGAAGAGTACATCTGCCAAGAGCTGGCGACAGCCGGCAACGAGCAGACGGTGGTGTTCACTGAGAGCGGACGGCGGATTCCTTGCTACATCGCCAGCTACAACGGCGATCATAGCGTTGTCATCACCGACGGTGCCGACAACTTCGAGGAGCTGTCCGTCAACGACATCACCAACATACACATTAGCCGCGACCCCAGGGTCTTCGGCTACCGGTCCCGGCCGTGAACGACCAGTTCACGGCCTTTTCATTTTTCTAAAACCACCCAAGGACGACGATCTTTTTTATTAATTTTAATTGGAACTAAAAATCTTTCAGGAGCTTTTAAAAATATCAGGGTTCCGAAACGGCTGCTTGATTTTCTTTGCCAAAAATCATCATCGACACACAATTCTTTGCTGTATTCTTTACGCAAAATTGCGATCGACTCCGGAGTTAAATTGTCGTAATATAAAACATTATCGGCTATCACTCTACCAATTACGTCACCGCCAGATTTTTTCAACAGAATCTCATCATCTTTGGAAATTTGTCCGTACGGCAAAACTCGCCCGAGGCTAAAGCGGCTTTCGATAGATTTTTTTCCAGAAATAATGTCATCTATCGCTGATCCGATAAAAATTGCAAGATGTCTTTTCATAAAATAAAAAAGAGTTAAAATGCACTCTTTTTGTTTTTATTTATTATTTAGTATATATTGACGCTTCGATTTTTACCAGTTTTTTATCTTTTTCAAGAATTTCCGAAAAACTGAGTAGTCCGGTTTGAGCTCCAACGCTACCAACAACCGAACCGGAAACTATAACTCCATATTTGAGTGATTTTTCAATCAAATCTCGATCGAGCACAAATCCTTGGTTTTTATCATCAAGTGAATTCTTGATAATATTGGCAGCGAAAGTACTGGCGAAAGCATCACCAGCACCAGTCGCTTCCACTCTTTTATCCCCAGACGATGCGATATTATAAAAGCGCTGGCCGTCATAACCTTTCGCTCCTTTTGCTCCATTGGTTACAATAATTATTTTTGTGCCTAACGAATGCACATATTTCATAACATCTTCTATTGTTGATTTCTTTGACATATCAGAAAGTTGATATGCTTCTTCTCTATTGACAAACAAGATGTTGCAGAGCTTCAACAATGGGATTAAATCCTTGACGGGTCGACTGATTTGTCGGCTTCCAGGGTTCCATATTAGCCCACTGCCTTTTTTTGCAATTATTTCAATAACTCTATTTTCAACAATTTCTGATTTTTCAGCTAACGGTCCAAGATATATCCACTTAGTATTAAGACTTTTTGTTGGGACATAATCAGATAGCTCATTGACTCCGTGATAAGTGAATATTGTTCGGTCGCCCTTAAAACTTAAAATGACTGATATGTTACTGTTAGATTCTTTTTTTTGCTTTACCATCTTGGTATCGACGCCAAAATTTTCTAAATAATGAATTGTTTTTTCTCCCTGGCTATCTTTTCCAACAGCAGAGATAATTCCGACACTTAAATTTAGTTTGGAAAAGTTAACTGCTGTATTTGCCGCGCAACCACCGACTTGGTAAATGATATTTTCAATTGGAACTTTATCGCCGTAGCCAAAACATAAACCCTTTCCTGCCAAAAATACTCTGTCATCAATAATTTTTCCATCTTCTGGGAATATAAAAATATCTTCAAAACAATCACCTATTGTGACGACATCATACAATTTCATATTTTCTACTCGATATTATTGAATAATCTTAAATACTTTTTTATTGTATTTTCAGCATCTTCTCTAGCGTCTGAAAGATAATCGCGCAAATCTTTATCGGGGTCATCAATATTTTCCTGCAGACCTTTTTTAAAAGATCTTTTTATTTGAGTGTCGATGTTAATTTTTCTAATACCAAATTTTATTGCTTGAACAATATCGCTTCCACTTAAACCAGAGGCACCATGAAGAACTAGTGGGACATCAACCACTTGATCAATTTTTTTCAATAAATCAAGATCGATTTTTTCTTTTGTCGGACCACCGTGTACATTACCAATCGAAACAGCTAGCGCATCTACTCCGGTCAATCTAACAAAATTAACCGCCTGATCAGGGTCAGTGTATTTTTGCAAAACTTTTTCTCTACCTTCTTCGCTTCTGCCAACAACACCGATTTCACCTTCAACCAAAGCACCGTACTTATGAGCTAAATCAACGACTTTTTTAGTTTCAGATACGTTATTTTCAAATAGCAAATCTGATCCATCAAACATCACCGATTTATAGCCAATATCAAGACATCGATTAATTAAATCAATTTCCTTGGCATGATCTAGATGAATAGTCAGTGGAACAGCTGACTCATCTATCAAAGTCTTTACTATCCCAAATAGCTCCTTTAGTCCAGCATATTCAATTGCTCCCGGCGTGGTTTGAACTATTAGGGGTAGCGACAGCTCTTCGGCAGCAGATACTATCGCTTGAGTAATTTCTAAATTATTAGTATTAAACGCGCCAATACCAACATTTTTTTCTTCTGCCATTTTGTACAATTCACGTAGTGATATAAACATAGATTCCTTGGAATATTTAGTTATTAACTATCTTCATAATAGCCTAAAGCCAAAAGGCCAGGCAACTTTTTACCAGCTAGAAATTCTATTGTAGCGCCTCCGCCAGTAGAAACAAACTTGTATTTATCGTACAAATTGTTCTTTCTGACAAATCCGACCGTATCTCCCCCGGCTACAATCGTAACATTGGGGTTCTTAGAGATCGATTGCGCTATTCCAAGTGTTCCTGCCGAAAATCCATCTTTTTCACTCATGCCCATATTTCCATTCCAGAAAATTGTTTTAGCATTTGATATAATTTGAGCAAATTTTTCTACCGATCTAGACCCAATATCCAAAACTGAAAAACGTCCGTCGGGCATAATATACTTTTTATCATCGACGGGTAGAACTAATTTATCTTTGGCAATATCAATAATCTCTTCAACTATTGCTTCACAATTGGTTTCCTTAATTGAAACACCGACCTTCTCACCTAAAAAATATCTGATAGTATTTGCAATCGCACCGCCAACAATAATTTTGTCGGATCTAACAACAAATTTTCTGATTAACCCAATTTTATCTTTAATTTTTGCACCGCCTAAAACTAAAACTAAAGGATGTCTGGGGTTAGCGCTTAAAGTTGAAAGCATTGCTACTTCTTTTTCAAGTAAAAATCCTGGATAACTTGGCAAAAAATTTGTAATTGCTTCAACCGAAGCATGAGCCCTATGGGAAACAGCAAATGCATCATTGACATAAAGCTCTCCGTAACCAGAGATTATCTGAGCAAAAGTCTGATTATTGTGCTCCTCCTCTGGCTGCCAACGTAAATTTCCAAGTACCAGTATTTGACCCTTTTTCATTTTGAGAATGTGTTTTCTTACATTTGACTCAATAATATAATCGGTGGCCGATACAGGAAATTTTGCTAACAGTGAAAACCTTTGAGCCAAAATTTTTGTTGATAAACTTGGGATTATCTCCCCGTCAGGACGCCCGACATGAGTGCCTATGATAATTCTACAACCATTATCACGTAAATATTTTATTGTTGGAATCGTAGCAGATATTCGATAATCGTCCAAAATACCATCCTGTCCAAGAGGAACATTCCAATCAACGCGTAAAAAAACTCTTTTCCCAGTCAAATCGATCTCTCTAATGCTTTTCATTTTTCTTGAATATCATATTATTTTTTTCTTCTTTTCGTAAATTTGCGATGGAACAAACGACCAGCCCTACCCTCCAGTGGTTTAGAATCTAGGGCTGAATATAGCTTTTTCACATCATTATTTTCATGGGCTTTTCTGATTGGTTTTTCCTTGTCGTCAGTATAGAAACCAGCTTTTCTCTTCTCACGTATTTTACTATCTGTTGGGATTGGTTGGCCACCACCACCAAGACAACCACCTGGACAAGCCATAACTTCAATATAATTATATCTCACAACCCCAGATTTTAAATCTTTAATTAGTTTAGCTGCATTTTTTAGTCCGGAGACGACTGCGACTTCAAGCTTAATTCCATCGATTTCGACAACTGCTGACTTGATTCCATCAAGGCCACGCACCTCGGAAAAATCAATTTTATTTATCTTGCCATCTGACAATTGCGAGGAAACAGTCCTGAGAGCCGACTCCATCACCCCACCAGAAGCCCCATAAATAGTTCCCGCGCCACTTGAATTACCTAGTGGTGAATCGAAATCACTATCAGCTAAATTTTCAATATCCAAATTGTGTTTTTTAATTAATCTACCTATCTCTCGGACTGTAAGAGAATGGTTTATCTCTGGATTGTAAGACTCTTTTAGCTCTGGTAATTTTGCCTCATATTTTTTAGCGACACAAGGCATTATCGCAACATTAATTATTCTTTTGGGGTTAACTTTTATCTTCTTAGCAAAGAAACTTTTAACCGCACAGGCCAAACAATGAGTTGGCGATTTTGTGGTTGTTAAATTTGGTATTAACTCATGATGAAAAATTTCAACATATCTAACCCAAGCTGGGCAACAAGACGTGAACATCGGCAGATTTTTTTTTGACTCAAGCCTTTCTATCAATTCAGCAGCCTCCTCAAGGGTCGTAATATCAGCGCCAAAATTAACATCAAAAACATAGTCAAAACCGATATGTTTTAAAGCGGTAATTAATTTCTTTTCAAGATTTATCCCGGGCTCTAAACCAAAAAGTTCGCCAATTGAATATCTGGTCGACGGTGCGAACTGTGCAACTAAAATATTTTTTTTATTCTTTTTTTCAAGTAGTTTTTCAACCTCTGGAAGTTCAGTTTTTTCCTGGAGCGATCCCGCCGGGCAATGTAAAATGCACTGGCCGCAAAAAACACAATTTGTGTCTGCAAAACTTTTTCCATCTTTTGGACCAAAAACGATTGAGGATCCGCGATACTCAGTTTTTAAAATATCAAGTCCAGTAATTTGTTGACAGGCCGATATACAGTTTCCACATTCAATACATTTTGAAGAATCCCAATGTATCGATGGGGTTTTCGAATCAATTTTAAATTTTCTTCTTCTCTCAGAGAATCTCGACTCGGTAACTCCAAATTCCTTCGCAAGTTTTTTTAATTCACAATCATATTTCCAATTACAATCACTACACTTTTGAATATGATCAGAAAGAAGCATTTCAAGATTTAATTTTCTAATTCTCTTTACCTTGGGCGTATCCAGTTTAATCTCCATCCCCTCAGTTACTGTGGTATTACACGCAGTTGCAACAAAAAACCCTCCCTTGTTGCAAGAGATTTCGACCAAACAAAGTCGACAGCTGCCATTTGGCTCTAAATCAGAATGGTAACAGAGAGTTGGAATGTGAAAATTATTACGCTTGGCAAGATCTAGAACACTCTCGCCATACAATGCGGTAATTTTTTTGTTATTTAATTTGACTTCAAACGACTTTGTCACTAGAAATCCTCGGGAAATAAATTTATTGCGCTAATAACCGGGTTAGCAACCGAAGCTCCAAGAGGGCAAAAACTGCTTTCTTTTGCCGCCTCGGCTATAGATTTAATTTTTGAGAAAATTTCTTCTTTATCCCACAGGCTTTTTGATTCAGAAATGTTATTTAACTCCTCTGCTATTCGATATATGCCCTCTCTACAAGGTGTACACTTTCCACAAGATTCATTTTTTAAAAATATTATTGATTGGCAGAGAGCGTTAAAAACATTCCGTCTTTTGCCAAATATTTCTACTGATCCGGTGCCGGTAATCTGTTTATTAAATTCTCTTCTTGGTAAAAAACAGCCGGAAAGACCCCCTATTCTAGCAAATTTAATTTTTGATAAAATTTTTTCTGAATTAATTATCTCTTCAACAGTAGAACTTAGATCGCTTTCTACAACTTTTTTTGGAATATAATCACCAAACAATGAATAAAATCTTTTGGGCTGATAATCACCGTCAGCTATCAGCTTAACTCTGTAAAAAGTTTCGGCATTATTAATTAATGTCGGATAACCAAAAAGGCCGCTGTTTGTAGGATAAGGCGGCTTAAGCCTGGGTTGACGAGTTTTGCCCTCCATTACCTGAAGCATTACTGTTTCTTCGCCACATAGATACCGACCATTATCGATGAAAACTTCAATCTTCTTGCCTTTCAAATTTTTCTCAATTTTCTTTTGGTAGTATTTGTACTTATCATTCAAGAAAATATATGATTTTTGAGCATTAACAAATTCAGCAGCGATTTCTATGCCGGATATCATTTTCGACAGATGGCGCTGAATTACAAATTCATCTTTAAAAACTCCAGGCTCTCCTTCTGATAAATTGCAAACAACAAACCGCTTTTTTTCGCAAGAATCTTTAACTGCTTGCCATTTGGTTGCTGTCGAAAAACCAGCACCACCAAGACCGACTAGCCCGGATTCCTTCAAAGCTTTAATGATATCCATGACAATGTTTTAACTATGAGAAATCAAACTCGCTATTTCCACCAATCTTTTTGAATAACCCCATTCATTATCATACCAGGCAACAACTTTGATCATATTGCCACCAACAACATTAGTCAAAGAAGAATCAATTATTGCCGACATCTCATTTCCAATAAAATCGCTGGAAACCACCGGGGCATCAGTAACTGCCAAAATGTTTTTCAAGCCGCCCTGAGAAATTTTCTCAAATTCATTATTGATTTCTTCAATAGTCGTTGGTCTTTCTAATACCGCAACAATATCAGCGATTGATACAATAGGCGTTGGCACCCGAATAGACAATCCATCAAACTTATTATCAAGATCTTTGATAATTTTAGCCACCGATTTTGCCGCTCCAGTAGTTGTTGGCACGATGTTAATCGCCGCTGCTCTAGCTCGCCGCAGATCTCTATGCGGACCATCAACCAAATTTTGATCGGCAGTATATGAATGTATCGTGGTCATCAAAGACTGTTTAACACCAAATTTATCGTTCAAGATTTTTATTATTGGAGCAATACAATTTGTTGTGCAAGAAGCGTTTGAGATAATTTTCTCATCCTGATATTGATCTTCATTTACACCGATCAGATAAGTCGGGGTTTGGTCATCCTTAGCCGGAGCCGACATGACAACTTTTTTTGCGCCAGCCGAAATATGATCGCTACATTCTTCAGTTGTTAAAAAAACTCCCGTTGATTCAATAACTACATCTATCCCCAGTGCTTGCCATGGCAAATTTTTGGGTTCTTTCTCTTGATAAAAGTGAATTTTTTTACTATCAATATTTATTGAATTATTGAATATTTCAATTTTTTTGTCATAAATTCCATAAACAGAATCATAGCGAAGCAGAGAAACAAGGGTTTCTACATCAGTTAAATCATTGACAGCCACTAAATCAAAACCGGGGGTATCAAGAGCAATCTTTGCAGCTGCCCGACCGATTCTACCGAAACCATTTATCGCTAATCTTGCCATATCCCTCCAAAAAAACTATACAATTTTTTTATACTCAGCAACTATCCGACAAATTTTGATAAATTCTTTTGCCTTTAAACCACTTCGACCGACTAAAACTCCGTCAATCTCCGGTCGGCTAACAAATTTATAAACATTCGCCGCGTCTACACTACCGCCGTAGAGTATTGGAGTTTCAAAATGAACAACTTCACGAAGGGCAGTAATAATTCTTGCAGCATATTCGGGGGTAGCCGGCTCTTCTGAACCTATTGCCCAAACCGGCTCATAGGCAATTATTAGATTTTTGTAATCCTCTTTCTTGATGTCAGAAATTTCCTCTTTCAGCTCCTTCACAACCTCAGAGGCCGAACCTTGGCTTTGTTTTTTTTCTCCAACACAAATAATTGGAGAAAGAGAGGCATCGATTGCTGCAGCCACTTTCCTGGAAATTATCGGCAAATCTTCGTCAAAATTTTTTCTTCTTTCTGAATGACCAATAATGACATATTTGGCGATATCTCTAATCATCGGGGCAGATATCTCTCCGGTAAATTCACCTTCGTTCATATAATGAATATTCTGAGCGCCAAGAGATAGATGATTTATATTTTTATGAATAATGTGGACAATTTCCGTCAGCCAGACTGCTGGTGGACAAAGAATAATTTCTAATCCAGAGATATTTTCAACACCATCACGAATTGCCGTCGACAAAACAACGGCGTCAGAAAAGCTCGTATACATCTTCCAGTTTGCAATCACTAGCGGTCGACGCATAAATCAAACTCCAAATATGGAGCCCCTCCAACTAATTATTATACAATATAGACTTTGTAACCTTCGCGGGCCTTTTCCGTGACTTCAAGCCCGACTTCGTCACCTTTTTTTGCCGCCTCGATCGGGCTGCGATCAATTTGCATTGAAGTAACCTCTTGCTCAAACTCATTACCACCACCGACGATCTTAACACGATCGCCGACCTTTAAAGCGCCGGTGAGTTTGACAACAGCCGCTGAAACATGTGGAAAGTAGTGGGTGATTTCACCAATAACCTTCCCCTTGCTTGGCTCGTTCATGTCACTCCTTTCATTATTTTCTTCTGACCTCATTATACAACAATATTAATTCTTTCGCTAATTTTTCCCTGTCATGATAAAGAGGGAATTTACGGTCAATTACATCCTTTTTAACTATTCGATAATCAGAAAATTTATCGAGATCGAAAGTGATATTATTTATCTCTCCGATTTCCGCTACTTTCTTTGATCTGCGAACAATTTTATTGTTAACCAAAATGTAATCGAATATTTTCTCCTTTGCGTGTTCTTCTATCGCTTTTATATGTTCTGGCACTGAAAAATTTTCTGTTTCGCCTCTTTCGGTTGAAATATTTACAACAAAAACCCGGATTGCTTTTTTGTTGTTTTTTATCGCTTTGACAATCCCCGGAATTAATAAATTGGGGATTATTGAAGTAAATAGGCTACCCGGACCAATAATTATTATATCCGCCTCGGAAATTGCTTTGACCGCTGGTCTATATGGAGCAACTTTTCTTTTAGTAAAAAAAACTTTTTTAATTTGTTTGTATTGATATGGAATTTTGTCTTCACCAACTATTTTTGATCCATCGCTGTAACGAGCAGCAATTTGCACATCATCTAGAGTTGATGGATATACCACACCGACTGCATTAAGCATCCGGTGAAGTGACTTGATTGCCTTTTCAAAGGAATTGTATTTCTTTGACAATGCCGCAATCCAAATATTACCAAGTGCGTGATCAGTCAAAAAACCGCTACCCTTAGGAAATCGGAATTCAAAAAGATCGCTAAATTCTTGCCAATCGTCAGATAGCGCGGCTAAACATTTTCGAATGTCACCTGGTGGCAATATTTTAAACACTTTTCTGATCACACCCGAACTTCGTCCGGAATCAGAAACTGCAACTATCGCCGAGATACTTTTGGAATATTTCTTTAGCCCACTCAACAAATTGGAAAGTCCAGTCCCTCCGCCAATAGCAGCTATTTTAATATCACCCCGTCCATATCTAGGATCTGCCGGATCAAAAGCCAGAGAATACCACCATTTTTTAAAATTTTTTGATAAATTCATTTTGTTAAACCTTTTCGATGAAGAGTTCTGTAGTAATTTTGAGAAAAACGATGTGCCTCATTTCTAAGCTCAATTATTAGCATCATTAAATCTTTATTATTTTTAAAGTATTCTGACAATTTCAGACTAGAAAAATGTAATTCATCCTTTTTGCGGTCAATCCCTTTGGCAATCGCTACTATCGGAATTTTTAGCTCTAAATTCCTTAGAATTTTAGACACAACTCTCAGATGTTGTACTCCCCCATCAATTATTATTAGATTTGCCATTGGCCAGTCATTTTTTAAACGCCTTTCAATAATTTCTGCAGTCATTGCGATATCATTTTGTTCATTAATGGTTTTAATTTTAAATTTCTTATATTCTTTTTTATCAATTTTACCAAGACTGGCAACGGTCATTGCACCAACAGCAAAATCTCCACCAATATTTGAAATATCATAAGCTTCAATTCGTGGAAAATTGGCGAAATTCTGAAAATCGGAAAAACTGTCCTTAATACCAAGTGGATAACGGTTTAAATGAGACAATGCGAAAATTTTGTCGCGCAAAATTTTCGCTTGTTCAAATTTCTTTTCCTTACTTAAATTAAACATTTTTTTCTCTAGATTTTTAATGATTTTTTTCTTATTGCCCCGTAAAAAATCAATCAAAAAATCTAGCTGCTCCAAGTTTTCGTTTTCCACAGCAACACAGGGCGATAAACATAAATTCAAATCACCATAAAGACATGCTCGCTTTATTTTGCTTTGTCGCAAAAACTTTGTCTGAGAACAGTTTGTATAAGGAAAGATTTTTCGTAGAATCCTCAATGCTTTTTTAACTAAATCACCAGAGTAATAAGGGCCAAAATAAATGATATCTCTTTTTTTTATACGAATATTTCTTGATCTAACAAGTTCAACATTGGGATATTTTTTTTTGTCAATCTTAATCAGATAAAAACTTTTGTCGTCTTTTTGTCTGCTATTGTATTTAGGTTTTTGCTTATTGATTAGCTCGGCTTCTAAAAGTATAGCCTCAATTTCTGAATCAGTCGGAAAAATCTTTATCTGATTAATTTTATTGACCATTTGAAAAATTGCTTCGGAACGATTTTCTCGCAGTTCTTCCAAGCGATTAAAGTACGATTTCACCCTACTTCGAAGATTTTTTGCTTTGCCAATATAGAGAATATCGCCTTTTTTATCGATAAAAATATAAACACCTGGGAGGGTGGTAATCTCCCCCCTTGCTAATTTCTTTATTTTCTCATTTATGTCCATCGTCAGACATAATACGCTTGATCAGAGAAAAATTCAATCGCAGAAAATAAAAAACCGATTCGATAATAGGTCAAAATTTCTAATAAAATTAGCTTTTCCAAAGGCCGTGAATATTACAATAGGCTCTGGCATAATCAGCATTCTTGGAACAAAAAGTATTCTCGGCCCTGTCGCCCGGTAAAAACTCATGGCGGCAAACTTCCTTGCCAGAAATTATCTCAACCCATTCAATATAATGCTGTTCTTCCATCGGGTGAGGAACTGATCCGATTTTAACCTTGGTGTTCTCTCCAGATTCAATTATCGGTCGATGTTTTTCAGTCAAATTTTCTTCATCAACTTTTTCGTCCTGTTTGACCATTGGTTGCCCACAACAGACTAGTTCACCTTGGCCGGTGTGAACTAATTCGACGATATTGCCACAAACTTCGCACTTATAAATCTCCAGTTTTTTAGTCATTTTTCTCCTTTATTTAAATTTGTAATTTTATTATAACTAATAATTGATTTATAATTAAGTTAATTAATTATAATTTTGGAGGGAAGATGTCGAAGAAAACAATTTTAATTATCGTTTTAGTGATTCTTGGCACGTTAATACTAGCTAGCGGAAGTTACGCCGGTTATCGCTTTTGGAAACATAATCAGGATCTCAAAGAACAGGAAAAAAATAGTGCAGAAAATGAAGAATTAGTTGAGTCTGATGAAAGCCAAACATCGGATGAGAGCGAGCAAACAATAAATTCCGGTTGGTTAGAATACAAAAATTACTCAAACAAGTATCGAATCGAATATCCAAGCGAAGCAAAAATTACCGATATGTCTGACCCAGCAGCCGAGAACATCGAATATTCTAGTTGTTTAAAAATTTCTACCGAAAATTACTATGTTTTGATTGG
>JAQVAO010000063.1 GCA_028690755.1 Patescibacteria group bacterium
GATCAAAAAAGCGATAGAGACGATTGTTAATAATGAATCTGTCGCCAAAAAGATGTCTGAAAATATTAGGGGAATCAAATCGGAATATCGCTGGCAAAAAGTTGCCGATACAATCGGGAAAATTATTTCTGAAGATAAGTGGCTCGATAGAGATTTTGACTCGATAAAGTTTGCGACCAAAACTTTTGATTTTTATCTTGCTGGACTAAAGAAAAAATTGGCCAAATAATCATGGAAGAAAAAGAAAGCAACCTGATCGCCTCAAATGTTATTGTCCAAACAGTTGGTAGGGTAATTGTTCTCGCCCTCGCTCTTATTTCTGTCAAGCTGATAACAAACTACCTCGGGCCAGAGGGTACGGGAAATTACAATACGATTGTCACCTATCTGTCATTTTTTATTACTTTCGCTGATTTTGGTCTTTTTTCAATCGGTGTCAGAGAGATATCTAAGCGGCCAGAGGATTCAAAAAAAATTCTCGGTAATATTTTCTACATTCGCTTCGTTAGCGCACTTATCGCTTCGATTATAGCCTGTTTGATCGCTTTTAATACTGGATATTCCAGTGAGATTAAATATGGTGTCGCCATTGCCTCAGTGTTTTTATTTTTTAACCTTGTAAGCAGTGTTTACGATATGCTCTTCCAGGTCCACCTGGAAATGGGCAAAGTCGCTATCGCCGAAGTCGTCTCAAGAGCGCTAGCAGTTGCAACCATTATCATCGCCACTCAACTTAATCTTGGTTTTTATGTCATTGTTGCCTCAGTTTCATTTGCCGCAGTAATAAATTTTTTGATCAAATATTTGTATTCACGAAAAAAACTGGTTTTTGGTCCAGTTTACGATTCACAAACAGCAAAATGGATATTGAGACTTAGTATCCCACTGGGTGTCGTCTTTGTTGTAAATAATTTCTACTTTAAAGTTGACACTCTGATTCTTTTTTATTTCAAGGGTGCCGGTGATGTTGGTATCTACTCGGTCGCCTATCGGATTTTAGAAACGACAATTTTTATTGCTGCATTTCTGGCCAATTCCCTCAAACCGTTGCTCTCAAGAAATGTCATCAGCGACACCGCAAAGGCAGCGCGCGCGGCTTCTCGCGGTTTCACCATGCTCTTTTTTATGTCACTGCCAATTGTCATCGCGGCGATTCCCTTCTCCAAAGAGATAATAATTTTTTTGAGCAACAGTGAATTTATCGGCGGTGCCCCGATCTTAGTCATTCTCTCAATCGCCAGCATTTTTATCTATTTGAACATTTTGCTTGGAGAGATAATGATCGCCAAAGACCTCCGTCGCTATCTGATTGTTGTGGCAATCTTAACGCTGCTCTTTAACATCACTGCAAATATAATTTTAATCCCAAAGTACTCCTATGTTGCCGCTGCATACGTTACGATGGCCTCCGAACTCCTGCTTTTCATTCTCGGACTCTCAAAAGTCATGAGTTTTATGCCAATTAAATTCGATTTCTGGCGAATGACTAAAATTTCCGTATCCGCGCTCGTAGCAGTCTTTATCGGTCTAATTATTAAAAACAGTAGCTTAAATTTTTCCATTGGGATTTTAGCCAGCTTTGTGTTCTACGGCTCTTTCGCCTATTTGATCGACGCAATACCAAAAATGATGATCTCGGAATATTTATATTCAATCAAAAATAAATGGGTAAATTAGAGCTTTCAATAATTATTGTCGATTACAAAAGCAGTGATTTTACTATTGAACTAATAAAAAATTTACAGGACAAGCTCTCTGATCTGCAATACGAAATTATTGTTGTCGACAATAACCCGAACGGCGAAGCGGATAAAAAAATTAGAGAAGCCTACAAAAATTTCAGTAATTTAAAAGTTTTGAAAGCGAAAAAAAATCTCGGCTTCGGTGCCGGAAACAATTTGGGAGCCAAGGAAGCCAGAGGGGAATATCTCTTGCTTCTTAACCCCGATACTAAGATTGTTGATAATTCAATTCAAAAAATGCTTGATTTTCTCTCCAAGCACCCGGAAGTTGGAGCTCTAACACCACTCCTCTATCAGAAAGATCAAAAAACTCTACAAAAACATTTTTATGGCGACTTTCAGAGCTTGGCTTTCGTTACCATCAAACGCTGGAAAGGCAATATCCCGAAAAAGATTGAGGATAATTTTTTCTATGTTGATATGGTCTCTGGTGCCGCGCTGATGATTCGTCACCTGCTTTTCAAAAAAATTGATGGTTTCGACGAAAATTTCTTTATGTATATCGAAGATGATGATTTGTGCCGACGCGTCGCCGAACTCGGTTTGAAGAATGCGGTAATAACCTCAGCAAAAATTATCCACTTCGAAGGACAAAGTTCAACATCAATGGAAAAGAAAAAGTTTTACTATAAAAGCCAGGATTATTACTGGCAAAAGCACTATGGGCTGGCGATGACCCAATTAATGAAAGTCCTTCGAGCCCCGTATATCTGGTGGCAAATATTAACGCCTAAATAGCTTTTCGAAGAACTAATAATTTGACAGGGCGTTTTTTTCTAGTGTACGATCTCTTTGCTTGCAGTCATCACAAAATGGGAAGGGGGTAGACCCCTTGGATGTTGTAACCCTGGATGAACAGCGCAGCATAGAGGTCTTCTCACAAGTTACCGACCTCTGGGAAAAGGGCCTACCACCCTTTGACCGCTACACTTCGCCGGAAGTCTTCCACCTGCCCGATATTGTTGAAGTGGGTAGCAGGATGCATGCCTGTTGGCTTTTCTTCTACGGTTTTCTCAATCGCTTCGGTCGAACGGCCGAGGAACTGGACGTTGACGCCCGAGAGATCGTCGAGGAAAGTCCTTGCCTGATCGATCCGCTTGACCCCCTAAGCCATGATATCTCGCTCTACAAACCGCTGGTGAATGTCATCCCCTTGGCGGTCGGCGAGACCCATCGAGTCGACTGGTGGATTGAGGCAATGGGCAGGTTACGACAGCAGTACAACGGTGATCCGAGACAGATCTTCTTCCCGTCGAACTTTGCATTGCCACTTTTTGAGCAGCGAGACATGCTGATCGATCGGATGTGCCAGTTCCCCGGCATCAAGCACAAGATCGGCCAGATGATTCTTGGCTGGATGCAGGAGACCGAATGGACAGATGCTCCGCACCGAGATATCGTTCTCTGGCAGCGATCCCACCCAAACAGCCTGCGGCGAATCCCGGTTATCGCTATCGATCGCTGGCTGATGCGATTGATATATCAGCTCGGCCTGGTGACTGAATACCAGAGCGATATCTCGACAGCGATCTCCAGAGAGCTGTCAGATAAGCTCTGCACTATCTGCCATCAGAACAACATCAACCACAACCACCTCGGACAAGCGCTCTGGCACGTCGGATCTAAGATCTGTAACGCCAATCATCTTGGCGGCAGACGGCAGTACCGACATGTTTGCCACACACTTTGCCCACTCAAAAAGTGGTGTAACGGTCGGGTTCCGTCAAACTACAAGCTAGACAAACCAACAAAGAAGCGTCGACACAGCGCAAAAATGGGCTGGGGCCAAATGGTTCCACACCCACCAACGCTAGACGACCTCTGGGACGACGATTAGTCGTTCCAACAACCCCAGCGCCCCGGAAGAGGCGCTTTTTCAATAAAAGACTAGTCCTCGGGGCCGAAATCAGACAGCTCACCCTTAGGCTGTTTCGCTAGAGCGCGGAAGCGCATCTGCTCAGCATTAAAGTA
>JAQVAO010000064.1 GCA_028690755.1 Patescibacteria group bacterium
AGCCAAATTTGGCAAAGTGTTACCAGAATTTAGTTTCTCCGCCAAACCAAGAACGGTGGTTCTTTTCCCAACTCCTGGCTCACCGACTAAAACTGCATTCGCACCCTCCGCCCGGTTAAGAGCCTGCTCTAAAAGTCCAACCTCTTTTTCATGGCCAATAATCTCCAAATGCAGCCCCTGTCTTTCAATCGCTTCACTGATGTCAGCAGAATATTTATTAAGCTCCGGGGTAAAACCATAAGCCCAATCCTTGCCGATACCGCCGGTTAAATGTAAATTGTCGGGGTCGAGAAATTTTTTTCGACGCTCGACTCGTTTTTTCACCTCTGTCTGCCAATAAACAATATTGGCAACATCCTCGGGAGTAATTTCCTGTTTAGATAATATTGAAGAAAAAGTTGGATCAGCTTCAGAAAGAGCGACCAGCATATCGCCAATTTCTATCTGCTCATGTCCCTCAACAACGGCTATCTCTAACGACCTTTCGGCGACGTTGGCGAAACGAACTCCTGAAAGTGAACGAGCCGATTCAAGCTGTTTTAGAATATCAGCTTTAGCAATACCAAGACGCAAGAAAATAAAGTCACTTTCAGGTAGCTGAATTATCTCTTTCAATACTTCAGACGTTCCTGATTCTTCAAGATTTTTAACTTTAATTAAGGCTTCAGCCAATGGCACTGAGAGACACTCAAAAAGGGCAAACTGTTTTCCAGACTTGATAATTTCCTCTGCTTTTTGGGGAGAAATTATCTCCGGATTGTGAACGAAAAAACGTAAAAAACTTCTGACGGCAACAAAAACCATAAATAATGACAGGAGTATCTGATCGAGACCAAAGGTAGCAGCAAAATATTCCGGTGAGAGTACCCAGGAAATCCAGAGAAAAATTACCAGAAGACCAAAAAGCCAGAAAATCAAAGACAAAAACTTACCAATAGGACCGGCAAAAAAACGATGGACTCGGACCAACTTTTCCACTCGCGTTCCGGCGCTATTTACTATAATTTTGTCAGAAATCATATACCACCGCCCAAATTAACAAAACCAATTATCGCCAAAGCCAAAATTGCTAGCGGGAAAGCGATCCAGAGCAGAAAGCTAGCGAAGAAAATTATGATTGAAATTAGATAAAAAACGATAAAAACAAAAAGAACTGAGATTTTGATCAGAAAACCGATAAACCTCGAAGACATATTCAGCGTCCAAACAGAAAATTTTTGCTGTAGAGTCAGACCCTCGTAGCTTAATATATCGCGTTTCCAGGGAGCAAAAAGAGTCTGAAAGATCGCTTTGACAGAGAATAAATCAAGCAAGGTAATCGAGAGAGCACTAAATGCCAAATACAGCCGGCGAGGTAGATAACTGTACCACCAGCTGAAAAAAAGTAGAAATAAGTTGCTCGTCCCCTCCTGCATGGTTTAAACTCTAAATTCTAAACACTAAGCTCTAAATTTTTTAATTTGAATATTTGAATTTTAATATTGTTTCGAATTTCGATATTCGAATTTAGGATTTTTTGCTTATCGCATTTTGTGGACAAATTTCTAAAACATCAGCGATCTCACAATCCTCGCACTCTCCATCAGCTATCGGCTCGGATTTTCCATCTTCATCAAATTTAAAAAGCTCTTCATAGCTAGCGACACAAGCACCGCAAGCGATACATTTTTTCTTATCAACTTTCAAATCACTCCCTTTTACCATGGGACATCTCCTAATTAATTTTTTAATCATTCTGAGCGAAGTCGAAGAATCTCTCCCGCTCGTTCATATTATAGCCTAGAATTTGGAGAAAAAAAATAGCGGACCAATAGGCCCGCGTTTGTTACGATGGCTGTTGCCATCCTTAGGGTTCGTAGCGGCGATTCGAGGAAACACGACCCTCCTCACGCCAGAAACCCTCGCCGTCCTCGGAATAGTCGAGCTGCTTGACCGAAAGGACTCTGCCAACCTTCAGCCCCTTGATCTCGGCAGCGACGAAACCGAAGTCGCTGAATCCCGGACCGGGACCGGACGGCCGATAGCCGATCCGGACAACCAAACGTCTGCCGTTGGCGTCCGGTGGCGAGATGTACAGCGTCTTCTTACCCTGAGGAGTTTCGACTACAACCTCGCGGATGTATTCCATGGTTTTCACCTCCATTCCTGATGGTGATGCTTGGTCTAGGCCGGACACGCCTCCTTGATCTTGTGGACCATCCCGCAGTCATGGCACCTGACCTATCAAGGCTGCATGCCATCTTCGACCACTTCGCAGAACTGCTGGCCGAAGATCAGGAAGTCAGTGGGATCCCGACCAAATCCATGCTGCTCCCACCAAGCAGCTGCTTCGGTCCTACCATGCTGGCGAAGAGCCGCAATAGCATCGCCAGCACATACTGCATATCCCCCCTCGTTCGGATCTTCTTCACCCACTTCTTTGCCACTGAGAACACCGGAGTTCCTCAACCCCACAGCAGATGCTGCTGCAGCTATGTGAGTCATGAAGGGATTGTAGGGCATTTCGACTCCAACCCATGCATCACGTACTTGCAGGGGAGCCTCACCTGGCGGTACAAACACAACCCGAACCTTTGGCATGATTATCACACTCCTAAGCAGAATGGGCTAATTACTGATTAGAATATACCAAATTATCCGCTTTGTAAATGAAAAATCCCCTCGATTTCTCGATGGGGATTTTTCTTGGGAACTTACTCCATATTTTTTAAAAAAGTATAGTTCCGTAGATAGTGCCAACTGCAACCGCAAGGATTGCAACAACACTCATTGTGACTGCTTCGAAGAGCGTAAGCTCGCGCTCTTTGGCTTTGGGCATACCCTCTTCTTCAGTCGCAATCTTAATGGCTTTGAACTCTTTGTCAGGCATTTCCTCTCCTTTATTTAATTTTTAAAATGCCAATTATAACATTATAGCAACAAAGAGAGCATTTGTCAATGTCTATACGGCGAAAGCAAAGCCATTAAGCGCTGATTCTCACGCGCCTATCAGGCGTTTAATCGTTCTTTTAAGTTCGATAATCCGGTCTTTATCGGCTAACTCGATCTCTGATTCAACCACAGAGATCAAAAGTGAATCAACCGCCGATCTGATCGCTTTGAGCTGGTTGATAATCTCGTCAGCTGACCGCAGGGTCGAGACCATATTCTCTACTCCGCGTATTTGGCCTTCAATTCTTTTTAGTCTGTTTTGAATTTTAACAACTTCCATAATAATAAATTAAATTCTAAATATTAAACTCTAAATTCTAGACAAATCCAAAATTCCAATGAACAAATGATCAAAAACTTGGTCTTTTTTGAATTTCGAAATTAGGATTTCGGATAACTGTGGATAAGTTTAAACTTATCCACAGTTATACCCCCTCTTTTTCACATTATACCCCCAGGTGGTATTATTATACAAGATTTTCATATTAAATTTCTAACCACTAATTTCATTACAAATGACATCCTCCCCGCAAACCGCTTGTCACTTCGTGATCGTCGCTAATTGCGGGGTTTCCTGATAATTAAAAAACTTGTACTGAATAACGTATCGGATTATAATATAGGTAATAAAAAATTAATTTGAGGGGTCCGGGTAATACCGGGAGTCAATGATGAAAAAAATTCTTGGTTTTGTTTTTGCCACTTTTTTAGTTCTATCACCATTTT
>JAQVAO010000065.1 GCA_028690755.1 Patescibacteria group bacterium
CCAATATAATAACTAGAAAGCGCCTGGGAAATACTGATAACTACTGCGATATACAGAATGATCTGTGAGTCATATATCCAGGAAAAGATCCAACCTAAAAAAATAATGAAGACCAAAAAAAGAAAAATGTAGAAAAACGTTTTTCTTTTATTTGTTTCAACTTGTGTATAAAGAGTCATAAAAACAAGCCCAGTATTCTTAACAAAAGCTACTTGGTCGGAAACTAAATAGACACTCTCTCAGAAATTCGACCAATTACAGGTAGTGGCTCCTTCTTGCCAGTCAAAACATTCATTATCCCGGTAAACCAAAGCACTAGAAAAGCCATAACAGCTACCCAACCAACTATTGGAAGCCAAAAAAGAAATATCATAATCATAGAAAAAATAAAAAGCCCCAATCCCTGCTTCGCATGATAATAAATAAACTCACTTTTTCTAAAACGTTTCAATGGAATAAGAAACAGGATAGACAAATAGGAAACAAGGGCAATCAGTCTCTCTTTATAATTCAAGACGACCTCCGAGCTAATTTATTAAACGAATTGCAAATGGGTATCGATACTTTTCACCCTTATTGGCAGCCATCCCAGCAATTATGCAAAAGACTACGTTCGCAACCCAAACCAACGGAGTTAAAAATATACCAATACCAATTAGTGACAGCATGAAAGCGGCGATGTATGCGATTAATATTGTGATCTGAAAATTTAATGCTTCTTTTGATTGTTCATATACAAATGGCTTTTCCTTCATGGTCGCATAAATAATTAAAGAACCTACAAAAAGAGAGACTATCCCCAGCAGATGGGCAATCATGGCCATCTGATTTTGATCATTAGATTCCGTTTTTTGTGTTGTTTCAGGCATTCTTACTCCTTAGTTATATATTAATAATTTATTTTTAATAAACATGAATACTTTTATTATACATTAAAACTATTTATTCTCGGCTCTTTTTGGATCAGACCCATACTTATTGTCGCCTCTGGTTCCTTCAGTAACTGCTAATATAAAATTATAAATTGGAATTAAAATGAACCAACCGCTCTTATTAACGTCATGCATTCTCCGAATGCTAACCGCAATATACGGAATTAATACAACTAATTGATAAATACTTGCCAAAAAACTTTGATCCGTTTCGTCGAAAAACCCCAGTAATCCCTCAATAATACTCAAACCAAAAATTATAATATAATTAAATAAAACAAAATACCAATACTCCGATCTACGAGCGCGTCCATCAAATTCAGCGTATTTTCTCAAAACATCCCAATAATAACTCATAGCAAGAGCTACTTAAAACTTAACCTCTACGTTTTTTCTCTCGCCAACATCTTCAAGCTCAAAAAGCTCCCTCTTTTTATAACCAAAAACTCCAGCGACAACATTAGATGGAAAACTCTCGATTGCGATATTCAAATCTCTGACATTGGCATTATAAAACCTTCTTGAAGCTTGGATTTTGTCCTCGGTGTCAGTGACTTCTTTTTGCAATTCAACAAAGTTTTCATTTGCTTTTAAATTCGGGTAATTTTCCGCCACAGCAAAAACGCTTTTTAATGCCTCAGTGATCTGATTTTCAGCTTTAGCCTTATCGGTTAACCCTTTCGACTTCATCGCCTCTGTTCGAGCTTGTGTGACTTTTTCAAAAAGCTCTTTTTCGTGTTTTGCATAACCTTTTACTGTCTCTATCAAATTTGGAATTAGATCATACCTCCGCTTAAGCTGAACATCAATATCACTCCAGGCCTCATCGGTACGATTTTTCAGCCCAACTAGACGATTAAATATCGCAATAATTCCGAACAAAATCACGGCAATTACAATGACTAAGATCCAAATTACCGACATGTCACTCCTTTACTGACTCTTTAAAAAATAAATGTTTTTGTTACCAATCTTTCTACCATCAGAGTCGTTGGCATCCTCCAAAACTGCAGACAATGTATAACTTCTACCATCTGAATCATATCCATAATAGTAGGTTGGGTCAAGCGGGTCAAGGGGGAGCAGGGTGATATAATTAGGCACCAGACTTTTATAAAGAGTGCCGACAGAAGAGGATATTTTCTCGTTTGCAGAAATTGGATATTGACCAGTATTTGTTTGATAACTTTCAAGCGCTTTAGCAATATTAGCAAGGTCTGACTTTCTTTTTGTATCACGAGATTCTGAAGTTGTTAGATCAGCAGTTGTTGGCTGGCCGTCTGTCGTGTTAGCCCCCAGATTTGCAGTTGTTGAAGTCGCTGGCAATATAAAACCACTGTCGCCAGAACCATAATCAGAGAAATTTAATACGATATCAAGCCTCGATATTGCCGACTTTGAAGTCGGGATCGCTTTAATTTTCATTTGATATACTAAATGGTCTTTAGCACCAATCCAATATTCAACATCAAGGCTAGAAAGAGAATCGGAAGATAAGCCAAAATCAGATAACGCTTCTCCGACAGTCGCAATCGCCGAGTAATGAAAACACCTAACACCGGAGATTGTCTCATTACCTACGCGCTTTCCGACAAGTGAAAAATCTGAACTGGTGAAATTACTGGACCAAAACTTAGTAGACGGAGAAGGATCTTTAAATTTCTTTAAATCATAGGCCAACCAACTGCCAGAAATAAGCGGATCAAATACAATGTCTTTTGATGTTTTTACGTACAATTTACCGCTAGAATAAACTAAATCCAATGTTGAGCTGGGTTTACTTGTTGATGATAAATTTATTTTTGCCCCACTAACTTTATCGTCAAAACCCGAAGTTAAATTTACTTCAAATTCTTCCACAGTCGGCTTCTTTTTTGTTGCACTGGTAGAATCGAGTGATTCTTGGCTACTGCTCTGACTGGGAGTGGGGGTTGTGGGCAAACTATCTTCCATCTCTGAATCAGAAAAATCGGATTCTTCGGACTGATCAAAATCTTCCGCTAACTCATCTTCAATAAATTCCTCCTCTACAGCTGCAAAAATTGCTTTAATTCCCTCTCCTATCTGCCGGTCTCTAAGAGCAAAAACTGGAAATGTTCCCGCTGCGACAATTGGAGATATTAGATCAGACTTCACACCACGATTAATTATCATCGTCGCATTTGCGGTGACTTTGTAGCTATCTTTTTTTGTCATCTCAGAGGCAGATATTGCGAGTGCATTTTGAGAATTATTCGGTAAACCTCCCCAAATCGCTTCCAGATGCAAGAGACCATAAAATTTTTCCAGACCAACTGAAATCAATCCAGCCTCAGTTAGATAAATCCCACCGACAAAAAGCATAAAAACGCCCACAACTGCTGCGGTAATTATCATTTTAATTTTTTGTATTTTAGGAGTCGGGATTTTTTGCGCTTTTGGCAGTGGTGATTTAGTTTCTGCAGCCACGGTTTTTCCAATAGCATTATTTACGCTTCCCGAAGGAATCGGCTGATAAAAGTTGTTACTTTGTCCAACTGCTTGAGGCTGTCTAGCTGCTGGTCTATTCTGAGCAGCAACAGGTTGGTTATTAGGCTGATTGGAAACCGGCTGTGCCGCTGGAGACGAAGTTGTTTCCATAGACTGTGGGGTTACTTGTGCTGGAGCAGGAGTTCCCACACTCGGATTTCCGCTACTACGACTATACGCGCTCTGCCAAAAATCAGAAGGTTGA
>JAQVAO010000066.1 GCA_028690755.1 Patescibacteria group bacterium
TCACATTGTCAGCCGCTTTTAGCGCGTCACAATATTTAAAATCTATTTCATGCTGGCTTCTGGATACTTCGTGATGAATCGTTTCAATCTCAATGCCCATTGCCTCTGCTGCATTTGAAATCTCTTCGCGAACACTACTCGCCCAGTCAGCAGAAAAATCAAAGTAACCAGCAGAGTCAAGAAGATTTAATTCGAGCGCTCCGTCATTATTTTTTTTGAAAAGAAAAAATTCCAACTCTGGACCGACATTGTATTCATAGCCATATTTTGAAGCATAGTCCAAATTTCTTTTCAAAATTCCTCTCGGATCACCGTCGAATGGTTTGCCGTCCGGGGTCATTACATCACAGATAATTCTTGCTGACTTCAATCCATCGCCATTTTTCCAGGGCAAAATGGAAAATGTAGAGATATCTGGCCTTAAAAACATATCGCTTTCAGCAATTCTAGCAAAACCTTCTATTGAGGAACCATCAAACCATTTGCCATTATCTAGTGCATCAGCCAGTTGGGAAACAGGCATCTCAACACTTTTAACGACTCCATCTAAATCAGAAAATTGCAGATGGATAAATTTGACCTTTTCGTCCTGGCATATTTTGATGACCCTATTTTTTGTCATAATTGATTGTCTTTGATAGTGAAAATATTATTCAAATTATAAATTCGGCTTTTTTTTGTGAAAATCTGTTGCTTCTTGAAAAGCATCAGCAACCTCAATAATTTGCCCCTCACCGAAATGTGGACCAATTATCTGCATACCAACTGGCAAGTTTTCTTTTGTAAATCCGGCTGGGACCGACATCGCTGGAATGCCCGCAGGATTTATCGGTACGGTGTTAGCATCGGCCAAATACATTGTCAGCGGATCATCAATTTTTTCGCCAATTTTAAACGCCGGAAACGGCGAAACTGGAGTAATTAGTGCATAATATTTTCTGAAAGCTTCCTCATATTCTTTTTTGACTAATGTTCTGATTTGGGAGGCCTTTTTATAGTATGCGTCGTGATAGCCAGATGAGAGAGTATGAGTCCCCATCATAATTGAGCGTTTAGCCTCGTCACCAAATCCTAGAGTTCGATTACTAAAATAAAGCTCAATCAAATTGTTAACTTTAGATTCTAGATTTTCAATTTCGGATTTTCCGTATCTTATACCATCGTATCTAGCAAGATTGGATGAAGCCTCAGACTTAGCGATAATATAATACATTGCTATTGCTAAATCAGTTGATGGCAAACTTGTTTCTTCAACTTCAGCGCCAAGAGACTTCAAAGTTTCTAGTGAATTCTCAATAATTTTATTAACTTCGGGATCTATACCCTGACCAAAAAATTCTTTCGGGACACCGATTTTTTTGCCTTTAATTTTTTTATTAAGAAATGATGAATAATCTGGTAAATTATTTCTTACAGTCGTGGAATCCATCGGATCATTACCAGCAATGACATTCAGAATTAAGGCTACATCAGCAGCGCTTTTAGCGATTGGACCGATTGTGTCAAATGATGAAGCATAAGAAATTACACCATTTCTTGAAATCAAACCATAAGTAACCTTTAAGCCAGTAACAGAGCAAAAACTCGATGGCTGCCGGATTGATCCACCAGTATCGGTTCCAAGAGCGAATAAACATTCATCGGCAGAAACAGCAGCAGCCGAACCACCAGACGAACCGCCAGGTACCCGACTCAGATCCCAGGGATTATGAGTTATGCCAAAGGCAGAATTTTCTGTTGAAGATCCCATGGTAAATTCATCGGTATTTACCTTGCCAACAATTATTGCGCCAGCATCTTTCAATCTTTTTATTACTGTGGCGTCATATGACGGAATAAAATTTTCTAATATTTTTGAAGCCGCGGTAGTTTTAACACCTTCAGTACAAAAAACATCTTTAATTGCGACTGGCACTCCATCCAAACCAGAAAGTTTTCTCTTGGTTTCGTATCTTTGATCAGATTTTTTTGCCTCTTCTCTGGCTGTGTCCAGTGTTTTTGTGATAAAAGCGTTAATGTTTGGCTCAACTGTTTCAACTCTTTTGATCACCGAATCTAAAAGTTCAGACGGTTTAAAACTCCCAGACATTAGGCCTTCGGAAGCTTCTTTTATTGATAATCTAAACAAATCGGACATATTTATTTTTTACCTCCAAAGTCAAAAACCTCAGGAACCTTAATGGAGCCATCTTCAACTTGTGGACAATTCGATAAAAGATCATCACGGATTTTTTCCCCGACCGGATTTTTTATCTCGTCTTTGCGAAAAACATTTGAAAGTCCAGCAACTTGGGAAGTTACTTCTGTATTTGTAGTATCAATTTTATTTAGTAGTTCAAAGTTGGAAAGGACTGCCCCAAGTTGGTTGGCAAATTTCTTTTGCTCAAGTTTAGTTAGCTCAATTCTAGCAAGCTGGGCGACATTTAACACCCAGGACGTATCTCCTGATTTTTTATTTTTTTCAATCATATTTATTCGTATTCTAGCACTACGAGGTAAATGATTCAAGATTCATTAACAATTTTGACAAAGTATATATCAAATATTAGTATTTATATGACGCCACACCTCAATGTAGGAGGCAGAATTAATGCTCAGAACCTCCGGCAGAACACTAGACTTGGCCCTCGAAGCAGTATCTTCGGCCGAAGGCCTGATGGGCTTGGCCACCGAAGCCAACCATCGGGCACATCAGGCCGGGGAAGAGGGCGATGAGGAACTTCGAGATTCCTGGTTCGACCAAAAGGCAAAACTGATCTGCTTCGCGGTCCTCGCCCACCGAGAAGTTGTAGTGATCAGACCATGCGAGGGGTTGCTTTCTGTAGAAGTCAACAGGAGCAAACTGCACTTGCCAAAACGTGCCATTGCTAAGCACATTCGAGGCAATGGCTACGACCCCCAAGCGAGACTCTCGCTACTTCGCGCCTTCAGGATCAGGCCAACAAGATACGAGAAACATCTCGTTGAGAGCAGGCCGAAAAGCCGCCCAAGAAACAAGAAGTGAGTGCCGTCCCACTCCACAAGGAGTGGGATTTTTTAATTTGATTTCTTACCGATCATGTGCAAAAATTCTTTTTCCAACACTATTTTCGTGCCAAATTTTTTCGCTTTATCTAGTTTTGATCCGGGTTCATCACCAACAACTAAAAAATTAGTCTTGGAGGTAATTGAAGATGAAACTTTTCCTCCCAATTGAACAATTTTTTTATGAGCATCATCTCGTGGCATTGATTCAAGCGATCCGGTGATTACAAAAGATTTGCCTAATAATTTTTTTGAAACAACAGGGGAGTGATAAGGTCTAATTTTGACTCCTAGATCTTGCAATCGTTTAATAAATTCCTGATTTTCTTTTTTTGAAAAAAAAGTTTCAAAGGAATTTCCTACCACCTCCCCTATCCCATAAAGTGACTCCAAATCAGCTTTTCTTAGATTTAAAATTTTTTCGATAGTTCCGAATTGTTCGGCAATCTCTTGCGCAGTCTCCAAGCCTATGTGTCGGATCCCAAGGGCATAAATGAAGCGCTCCAAGGAAATTTCCTTTGATTTTTGGATAGAGCTCACTAAATTTTCAGCCGATTTATCGGCAAATCTTTCTAATGGTTTTAGATCTCCTTCAGTCAACTCAAAAATATCAGCAGC
>JAQVAO010000067.1 GCA_028690755.1 Patescibacteria group bacterium
TGATTTAAAGAAACAAATTACTTATTTTAAAAAACAAAACAAATTAATCGAGGCTCAGAGAATTGAGGAGCGAGTAAATTATGATGTCGAAATGATCAGGGAAACCGGCTATTGTAGTGGAATCGAAAATTATTCTTTGTATTTTGATAATCGCAAGTCCGGTGAGCCACCTAATACTTTAATAGATTTTTTCCCAAAAGATTTTCTTCTGGTAGTCGATGAGTCTCACATGACAATCCCGCAAATCCGGGGGATGTACGCTGGAGATAAAAGTCGCAAAGAGACTTTGGTCAATTATGGTTTTCGCTTGCCGGTGGCGCTTGATAATCGCCCGCTGAAATATGAAGAATTTTCCCAGAAAATTAATCAAACGATTTTTTCTTCTGCGACCCCTGATAATTTCGAGAAAGAACTATCTAAGGGTGAAATCGTGGAACAGCTAATTAGACCGACAGGAATTCCAGATCCCAAAATCGAGGTGAGAAAAACTAAAAATCAAATAGAGAATTTAATTTCTGAAATAGAAAACAATACTGTTAGAAAAAATAAAACGATTGTTACAACGCTTACCAAAAGAATGGCAGAAGATTTGACGGAATTTTTAATGGAAAAGGGGATTAAAGTTGCATATATTCACTCTGATGTAAAAACTTTGGAGCGGACTGAAATTATCAATAATCTGCGTCGCGGAAAGTTTGACGTTATTGTTGGGATAAATTTGTTGAGAGAAGGTATTGATCTACCAGAGGTTTCTCTGGTGGTGATAATGGATGCGGACAAAGAAGGTTTTTTACGGGGCAAAGTCGCTTTGATCCAAACTATTGGTCGCGCAGCCAGGCATAAAGATGGCCGGGTAATCATGTATGCGGATAGAACAACTGAATCAATGAAATATGCGATAGCCGAAACTGAAAGACGCAGGAAAAGACAATTAAAATATAATGTCGAGAATAATATCACCCCCAAAACTACCATAAGGAAGGCGCCAGAAATTGAAAAAATTGTTGAAGTTGCCAGAATTAAGGTTCCTAAATCTGAACGGCCTCGAATAATTGGAGAATTGAAAAAAGCGATGGAATTAGCGGCTGATAAGTTGGAATTTGAAAGAGCGGCGGAACTTAGAGATCAGATCATTGAATTAGAAGATAATATTTAGCATTGCCTGATTGACTTTTGTTGGGATTGTGTTAAGATAGTAGCCTGGAAGGGAAAAATGGAAAAAGAAGAAATTGTCAGAATGTTTCAAACTATAAACCGCAATATATGTTGCCCAAAGTGCGGAGCAAAATATACTTTTGATAACATTAAAATTGTTAATTCTGAAGATAATTTATTTTTTGTCAGCTTGAGATGCGATGATCATCCTCCAGTATTAGCCTCTGTAGTTATTTATCAAGGCAAGACGAATGATTCAATAAAACAGGCAGAGATCACCCCTGATGATGTAATAAAGTCTTACATTGGACTTCGGAAGGTGAAATCAATTAAAGATCTTATATATCGAAAAAAAACAAGGAGATGAATGGTTGAAGAGTATGAAATAAGCGCTGAAAAACGCGGTGATGATAAGGCAAAAAAAATTAGAAAAAATAAAAAAATACCCGCAGTAATTTATGGGTCAAATTTTGAGAGTATAGCAATAACTGTTGATGAGCTGGAATTTAACAAAGTTTTTGAACAAGCAGGAGAATCTAGTTTGATTAATTTAAGTATTGAGGGCGCGAAAAAGGAGAAAGTTTTGGTGCAGGATGTTCAGAAGGATCCAGTAACTCTAAATGTGATACACATTGATTTCTATAAGGTTAACATGAAGGAAAAAATCAAGACAGCTATCCCAATCGTTGAAGTTGGTGAATCTCCGGCTATTGTTGATTTAGAAGGAACACTTGTCACAAATAAGGATGAAGTAGAAGTCGAATGTCTTCCGGCTGACCTAATACCTGAGATCGAAGTTGACCTTTCTGTTTTGAAAAATTTTGATGACACTATTCATGTTTCTGATCTTAAAGTGCCAGCTGGTATTGAAATATTGGATGATCCAGATGAAGTTATATTTTTGATTCAACCACCAAGAAGTGATGAAGAGCTTGCTGAACTTGAGGAAGAAGTCAAAGAGGATGTAGAATCGGTTGAAGTAGAAGGTGAAAAGAAAGAGGAGGGTGAAGAGAATGAAGCTATTGAGGAAGGCGAAGCTGAGTCCGAAAATAAATCTGAAGTAAGAGAAGAATAACTTTAGAAAAAATTCTATATAATAAAAACAGAACTTCGAAAGTTCTGTTTTTATTATATATCCTCTTTGAAGTTTTTTAATACAGGATAATAAATGTCTTTTTCAAATGCCATAACCGTTTGCTGAAAGGTTTCCTCATTTGTGAATTTAATGTTGTGAGCATCTCTGATTATTGCCAATGGTGTTTGTTCTGATTGTTCTCCCATTTCCAATACCGCTGCGGCTGCCAATGAATCGATAATATTCACTCTTGAAGCGATGATTTCTTCTCCGTTTTTATCGAAATATTTTACAAAGGGATATAGCCCGAAAAACCCAATAGAAAATCCAATTACCCCGAATCTTAAAGGTACAGTATGACTATCAGTAATTATAACTGCTAACTTTTTTAGTGAAAACTTCTTTTTAAGATGAAGGCAAATTTCCTTAGCGATTTTCTCTGGTTTATCTGGCAAAAGTATATAGTAGCCAGCGCTTTTATTTTCATCTATTCCAGCGGAAGCAATTAAGTTGGAGTTTTTTATCGTCAACACTGCAGCATTTCCAGGTACGTCTTTGCGAGGAATAAAATAATCGGCTTCTTTAATAATCAGGTCGTCTTTACTTTTTACTGAATCTATTGGAATACAGCGTCCTTGATGGATTGAGATGATTTTTGAAGTTATGGCTAAAATATCGCCGTCACAGATTTCTAAATTATCAAAAATATCAAAAATGTTATCTTTTGGTAGCTTTACTATCCTAGTTTTTATTGGAATAATTTTCATTTATTTTTCTAAAAGAAAAAAATCAGCATCGAGGTCCTCAAATCTTTCTCTAAACCATTTCCTTGAATCATTGACGGCAGTGTTGTAAATATCGGGTCCAATTTTTTCGAGCATAAAATCCAAAACAATGTCAGCTCTCAGATCACCAAGTTCCTGTTCAAATTCTCTAAGAAAAAAATCTTTAATTTCTGCAATAAAAATTTTTTTCTTATCGTTGCTAATTTTGATTTTATTTTTTTTCATCACTACAAATATACTCGATTGTCTGGTAAAATCATAGCGCAATGAAATACTTTATTGAAACACTTGGTTGTCAACAAAATGAATATGATGGATCGAGATTGTCGTTTTTTTTGCGTTCCGTTGGTTTTGAAGAAGCCACGGCCGAAGAAGCAGGGATAATATTTATATTAGCCTGCTCTGTCCGGCAAACAGCCGTAGATCGTGTCTTTGGCAGGATCAGAAACTGGGTAGGTAATAAGAAAGTGGTAGTTACCTCGTGTCTAACACCGGATGACCAGAGGAGAATTACCGACAGAGGAGCACTTTATTGGCATTTTGGTGATACAAAAGATTTAGAAGAGATTTTGGGCGTCAAAATCAA
>JAQVAO010000003.1 GCA_028690755.1 Patescibacteria group bacterium
CCGGGTAGTGAAAATTCGACAGCTTTTAAAAAATTAGCCTTCGATATGCTCTGCCCGTAGCGAAACACTTTAAAATCTAATTTATTTAATGTGTTAGTAGAAAGCAGTAATTTTAGTCGAATTTCTACTACCAGGGAGGAAAAATGATAATCAGCTATTTAGGCGAAGAAAAATTTAAAATCAAAACTAAAGATGCAGAGATTTTATTAAGCGATGGAAAGATAGAGATCGACGGCTTTGTCATCGATTGCCCTGGCGAATATGAAAGGAAAAACATCTTCGTTGAATCGCCGATAGATAAACCAGCATACAAACTTTTTGTCGAAGAGGTCAAAATGTTGTATCTGGGGAAGGTAAAAAGTTTGACTGATCGTGAGGTGGAAGAAATTGACGGAATTGATCTAATTTTTCTTCCAGGCGGTTCTGAGAATTCTATGGATTTGAAAAATGCTCTCGACCTTGCTGCTACACTTGAACCGGGGATAATAATTCCAATGCTTTATGAAAGCATGGAATCTTTGCAAAAAGAAGGAATTGAAGGGGAAATTGTTAAATCAGCAAAGATTGGTAAATCTTCTATACCCGAAGAAGGCAAAATGGTTGTTATTCTCGAGAAGAATAATTAAGACTAGCTTTAAACTTAAATGTCTTCTATCAACAAGTTCATTTCTCACATAAAAGAGGAAAAAAACGACAATTTTCTTTTGATCGCTCATGAACGTCCCGACGGCGATACAATATCTGCTGTTCTATCTTTAAGGTCGATGATCCTTTCTTATAAAAAGAAAGTTCATCCCGCATCTTCGCAAGGTGTGCCTGAAGTTTTCCGTTTTCTTGACGGCTGGAATCATATCAAGGAAGATTTTTTAACTGGTGATTTTCAAACGATTGTTTTGGTTGATAATGGTGATCTGAAAAGGACCGGCTATATGAGTCGAATTATAGCTGCCAAAAAGAGCGGGGCAACGATCGTAAATATTGATCATCATCCAAAAAATGACATCTGGAAATTGGCAAATATTAATATTGTCGATGAAAAAGCTTCTTCTACCTGCGAGATTGTTTATAATATTTTTAAGCATGCTGGTATGCAAATAAGTCACCAGGTGGCGACTGCTCTTCTTACGGGAATTTATACTGATACCGGTGGCTTTCAGCACGCGACAACAACAGCAAAAACGCTTGAAATTGCTTCAGACCTTATGAGTCTGGGGGCAAAATTAAAAAAAATTTCCGGTAACATCAGCAATTTTAAAAGTGTCTCGATGCTTAAACTTTGGGGCATTGTATTAAATCGCATGGTATCCAGGTCAGACCTCGGACTAATATATTCGGTTATCACCAGAGGTGACATTCAAAAATGTCAGGCTAAAGAGGAGGATCTAGCCGGAGTTGTAAATTTAATTGCAACTATACCAGATGAGAGGGCTTCGCTCTTGCTATACGAGCTTCCAAATGATAAAATCAAGGGTAGTTTACGCACAGAAAATAACGAGGTTGATGTTTCTCAAATTGCCTCACTTTTTGGTGGCGGTGGTCACAAGCGAGCCTCAGGGTTTGAGATTGATGGACGATTGCGACAGACAAAAGATGGTTGGGAAGTAGTTTAAACAATAACAATTATGCCCGAGTGGTGGAATTGGTAGACACGAAGGACTTAAAATCCTTTGGCCTAAAAAACCGTATCGGTTCGACTCCGATCTCGGGCACCAAAAAAAACAGAAGAAATTCTGTTTTTTTGTTTTTTATTATGTTACAATTATCTCAATGATAAAAATTAGATCTGCGATAAAAACTCTAATTGTTTCTTTTGTTTTAGTTGTGGTAGTTGTCGCCGGCTATTTTTATTTACCGGGGGTTTTAGGTGATTCTGTCTTTCCGCTTGAATATGAGGATACGATTAAAAAATGGTGCAAGGAATACAACGAAGACCCGTTTTTGGTCGCTGGTATAATTATGCAGGAATCTGGGTTTAACCCACAAGCCAAGTCTTATGCTGGTGCAATGGGAATTATGCAAATAATGCCGACTACTGGAATGAGTATCGCCAAGGGTGTCGGGATAACAAATTTTTCAACTGATATGCTTTATAATCCGGAAATTGCGATACAAATGGGGACTTGGCATATCCATGTTTTGAAAGAAAAATATGGTGGTAGCGTGCCGGCTGCACTAGCTGCTTATAATGCCGGAACTGGTAATGCTGACAAGTGGATTAGAATGGGAATTTTGAATGATCTTCCTTACGGCGAAACTCGAAAATATGTTGCTAATGTTCAGGAATATATGCAAGTTTATCACAAACTTTATCAGGATCGCTTGGAGTTGACTGATGAACCAGTGGGCGAACCGATGCCGATTGTTAAAAAACAGGAAGAGCCTTCGACCGCTGTTGTTTGGGGGCGAATGTTGAAAGAGCTGGTAAACGTCTTTTATAACGTTGAATAGAGATGAAATCGGGTGAATTGAGAGAAAAATTTCTAAAATTCTTTGAGGAGCGGGGTCACAAGGTGATCCCTTCTGCTTCTTTAATGCCGGAAAACGATCCTTCGGTTCTTTTTACAACCGCCGGAATGCAACAATTTAAAAGATATTATTTATTTCCGGATGAAGCGATCTCTGCGCGAATTACCACCTGTCAGAAATGTTTACGAACTGGTGATATTGATGAAGTTGGCGATGAATCACATTTAACATTTTTCGAGATGTTGGGCAATTTCTCTTTTGGCTATCCTGATAAAGGAGAATCCTATTTTAAAGAAGAAGCGATATCTTATGCCTGGGAGTTTTTAACCGAAATTCTGAAGATCGATAAATCTCGTATTTATGCTACTTATTTTTCTGGTGATAAAAATGTTCCAGAAGATATTATTTCAAAAGAGATTTTGCAAACTATTGATGGTCTTAAAAAAATTAAGCCACAAGGGTTTAAGGATAATTTTTGGTCACTTGGCACCGAGGGCTCACCAGGAGGGCCTACGGTTGAATTTTATGTCGATGGAATCGAGGTCTGGAATTTAGTGTTCAATCATTTCGTTTTTAAAAATGGTGAATACCTTGAGTCCGATCAAAAGGGGGTTGACACCGGAATGGGTCTGGAGTGACTAGCTGCGGTAATTCAAGACAAAAGAGATGTTTATGAAACTGATATTTATGAGCCGATAATTAAGAAAATCGAAGAAATATCAGGTAAAAAATACAATAAAAATAAAAAAGCATTCCGAGTCATTACCGACCATGTGCGAGCTGCAACTGCCTTGATTTCTGATGGAGTGTTGCCATCAAATAAAGATCGCGGGTATGTTCTGCGACGCCTGATTCGCAGGGCAATTATTAAAGGAGAGGAAATTGGAATTAAGAAAAACTTTGTTTCAACATTTTCATACGAAAATTCCGTTTCTAAAGAACTTGAGAGGGAAGAGTCGAAGTTTAGAGAGACACTGGCAGTCGGTCTGAAAGAGTTTGAAAAGTGGTTTTCTTGGCAATCCAAACCCAATAGAAAAATCATTCCAGGGTCTGTTGTCTTTGACCTTTATCAGACATATGGTTTTCCAATTGAACTTACGGAAGAAATTGCACAAGATAGGGGGTTAACAATTGAAAAAAAGGAGTTCGAGAGGAAATTGTCAGAACACCAAGAAAAATCCCGTACGGCGTCAGCCGGGATGTTTAAGGGTGGATTGGCTGATAATAAAGTTGAAACAATGCGACTACATACTGCGGCACATCTACTTTTAGCAGCGTTGCGTCAAGTTTTATCACCGGAGGTTTCGCAAAAAGGTTCAAATATTACTGAAGAGCGACTGCGTTTTGATTTTAATTGGCCGGAAAAATTATCGACTGAACAAATTTCTGAAGTTGAAAAGATTGTCAATGAAAAAATTAGTGATGATTTGCCGGTTAAAATGGAAGAGATGAGCCTAGAAGCGGCGAAACAATCTGGCGCGACCGGCGTTTTTGATGATCGATATGGCGAGAAAGTAAAAGTATACAGTATAGATAAATTCTCCTGTGAAATTTGCGGTGGTCCTCATGTCGAGAGAACTGGTGAACTTGGTCATTTCAAAATTATCAAGGAAGAGTCTTCTTCCGCTGGTGTTCGCAGAATCAAAGCGATATTGGAATAGTTCTAAAATTTGCTATAATTTAATAAATGTCTGTTTTTGTAGTGGAGGGATATGGGGCTCTGGAATTTTCGCAAAAAAGATAATTACGCGCTGGCGCTCGATGTTGGGACTGAGTTTGTAAAAGCTCTGATATTTCGTATTGATGACGACCAAGCTTCGGTTATCGGTGTCGGCCGCCAGCGCCAGCGGTTATCCGATATGCAGGGTGGGCGGGTAACTGATATCACTGGTGTGATTTCAAATTGTGAAAAAGCGCTAGATCAGGCAGCGGAAGAAGCCGGTGTTGCACCGACGCAGTGTGTCGTTGGTATCGCCGGTGAGCTGGTAAAAGGAACGACGACAACGGTTCACTATCAGCGCCCGGCGCCAAAATCAAAAGTTACTGTAGCGGAATTGAAAACAATAATTACTGAAGTTCAAAAGAAAGCTTTTGAAAAAACTAGAGCTAATCTAGCCTGGGAGACAGGATATTCCGAGATTGATGTTCGGCTTGTTAATAGCGCAGTAGTTGATGTCAAAATCGATGGATATAAGGTTACAAATCCAGTTGGTTTTCAAGGTCGCGATGTTTCTGTCGGGATATTCAATGCCTTTGCACCAGTTGTCCATTTAGGAGCGCTTCAAACCATTACCGAAGGTCTTGGTCTTGATCTATTAGGAGTAGTTGCTGAGCCGTATGCGGTCGCCCGAAGCATGGGTATGGAGGAGTCAGTGGAGTTTTCAGCAGTATTTATCGACATTGGTGGTGGAACGACTGATATCGCTGTTGTTAGTAACGGTGGCGTTGAAGGTACAAAGATGTTTGCTCTTGGTGGCCGAGTCTTTACCAAGCGGATTGCCAATGATTTTGGCTTATCATTCCAAGAAGCGGAGAAGATGAAGTTGATGTATTCAAATGAAGAAATTGATAAAAAACAACAAGAAAAAATAGTTAAATCTTTGGATGGAGATTGTCAGGTTTGGCTCTCCGGGGTACAATTAGCACTGGAGGAGTTTTCAGGGATTGATCTTTTACCATCAAGAATTCTTCTTTGCGGTGGTGGCTCAATGTTACCGGATATAAAAAAATTACTTGAAGATTCTGATTGGGTAGAAGATCTGCCATTTGCCAAGAAGCCGAAGGTCAGTTTTATCCACCCCAGAGATGTTGCAAATGTTATTGACGAAACACAAAGTCTTGATGATGCTCAAGATATCACTCCGATGGCCCTTGCTAATATGGCTATCGATCTTGCTGGTACTCCATCTGTTATTACCGGCGCAATGGATAAAATAGTTGATTCTTTAAAGGAATAGAAATATGTCGAAGTTGATTTATCTTGAACCCGATGAAGAGATAACTGATGTTATCGATAAAATAAGTAAAGCGGACGATGATGCTGTCTCTTTGGTCATTCCAAGAGGTTCAACTTTAGCTAACAGTATTGTAAACCTGAAACTACTGGGCAAACGTAGTAAGAAGTTGAGTAAAGAAGTTTTTTTGGTCACCAATGATAAGATTGCCCGAAACTTGGCTTCCCAAATTGGGTTTCCGGTTTTCGCTTCGGTAAACGAGGCAAAATCTGGAGTAGTAGCCAAAGTGCCGGAAGAAAAGAAACTGGAAAAAGTGCTGGAACCTCAAAGCTCAGAAACCGATAATATTGAAGAAATTGATGGAATTAAAGTCCACAAATATGATAAGGATGCTGAAGATAAATTAGAAGATAGCGCGCCAGAGGTTGAAGAACCAATAATAGAAGATACCGTGACAACTGACCATGATTCTGGTGTTGAACCTGAAGTGATAGAAGCAGTTCAGGATTTAGAAAAAGATGAGCCAGAAGAGCCAAAAGTAGAAAGAAAAGAGATGAGCACAGAAACAATTAAACCAAATGATTTCAAGCTAGAAAAGAAAAAGACAGAAAGAATCGGAATTGCTGGTGATGTTGGCCGTCCCGGTGGCT
This sequence comes from Patescibacteria group bacterium, assembly GCA_028690755.1. Classification (GTDB taxonomy): domain Bacteria; phylum Patescibacteriota; class UBA1384; order XYA2-FULL-43-10; family CAINNR01; genus JAQVAO01. The sequence continues at coordinate 6,071 of JAQVAO010000003.1, forward strand.
CACTCTTTGGAGAAATTAGAGACAAAAAAACTCGAAGAAAAAAGAAAATTATTATTACGGTGGCAATTGCCTTTGTGGTATTAGCTTTTGCTCTATATATTCTAATACCCACCGCAAAGATCGTAATCGCCGTGGTCTCTGAGCCTTTTTCTTCCGAGGCCAACATAAATGTGAGCAAAGATATTAGTGAAATTGATTTCGAAAATTCTACCATCCCGGGTAATTTTATTGAAAAAGAGGAGGAGCTTTCAAAGACTTTTTCTGCCACTGGTGAGAAAAATGTTGGAGCGAAATCTAAAGGGAAAATTACTGTTTACAATAATTGGGACCAGCAACCGATCAGTCTAGCCGCCGGTACGACATTTGCTTCTTCCAGCGGAATAAATTTTGTCTCAACATCAGCTGTTACTGTGCCGGGGGCTCAGGTTGGTTTGCAGGGGGGTCAGTTTGTAATCACCGCTTCCGGTACTGCCGATGTCAATGTAGAAGCAGTGGAAGTTGGCGAACAAGGTAATATTGGGCCGTCAGATTTTACTATTACCTCAATTCCCAAAATTCAACAATCAAAGATTTATGGTAAAAGCGCAAATTCAATGTCAGGTGGCACTAACCAGATAGTAAAGGTTGTTGCTAAAAGTGACATATCTGACGCTAAAACTGCCACCGAGAACGAACTTAAAGAAACAGCAACGAACAAAATCAATGAGGATCTGGGAGATAGCTATAAACTGTTAGAATCTGCCCTGACATTCGAAGTGCTCTCTGAGAATTCTGACAGGAAAGAGGGTGATCAAGCAGACACCTTTAATTATGAGTTAAAATTCAAAGTTAGAGCGTTAGCATTTTCAGAAGAAGACTTTAGAAATATGTTAGTTAAAAATGCAGAGGAACAATTACCCGAGGATCAAGAGATTGTTTCTGATGAAGTCGAGGATATAAATTATGAGGTTGTCAGTAGTGATATCGCTAGTGGAAAAATCGAATTAAAAGGCAAGTTTGAGGGATATATTGCTAATAAGTATGATAATGACATTATAAAGAGTGATACAAGAGGAAAATCAATAACGGCAGCGAGGAAAAAAATAACTTCCTATGACAAGGTATTGTCTGTTGACATAAATACCTTCCCTCGTTTTATCCATTCGATTCCCTATATTACGCGAAATATTACGATCGAATATAACTATGGTAAAGAGTGATGTACCTAGGCGTTGATTGGGGTAGTAAGATGATTGGCCTAGCCGTTGGCAGTGAGATACCCTACGAATTGGCGACGATTAGAAATGACAAAGGAGCAATTGAAAAGATTGCCCAGCTTTGTGTGCAGGAGAAAATTGAAAGAATCGTTATTGGCATGCCGGTATTGGAAAGTGGCGACAAAGGGAACCTCGCTGATAAAGTTGAATATTTCGGCCGTCAGCTAAAAGAGAAAACAAATTTGCCGATATATTTTGAGCCAGAAAATTTGACCACGCAAACTGCATTGGAGCTTCTCAAAGAAGAGGGCATGAGGCCGGATGATATTGAAAAGAAAGTTGATCAGACCGCAGCGAGGTTAATTTTGGAGCAGTATATTGCAAATATTGAGGAGGACATATCGCAAGAGGCACTATAAAAACAGCGCTGCTAATACTTCTCCTGTTGTTTATTTTTTCTATTGGTGGGTTTTTGTTCTATTTCAAAAATGAGATAGGCAAAGCTACTGGAAGTGGTAAAATTGTTCAAGTCGAAATTGAAAAAGGCGAAAGTGTTTCAAGTATTTCTAAAAAGTTAGAATCTAAGGGTTTAGTAAATTCCTCGGTAATTTTTTATTTGTATGAGCGAATAAAGGATAAAAAAATTGTTGCCGGTAAATATCTGATCCCTGATAATTTGACTCTGGTTGAGATAGCAAATGTTTTGGAGAAAGGCGAGAGACAGGTCCGCAGAATTACGATTCCTGAGGGCTGGAGAATGGAGCAGATGGCTACATATTTGGAAGCAAATACCGGTATTTTAGCTCTAGACTTTTTACAGGAAGCCCAAGGGAAAGAAGGTAAACTTTTCCCTGATACTTACGAATTAATGGATCAACCTACCGCCAAGGAAGTAATTAAAAAGATGGACGACAATTATCTTTTCAGGATTTCAGAATTGTTGCCGACAGATGATCAGCTTGTGTTAGCCTCAATAGTTGAACGTGAGGCAGCTAGTGATTCTGAAAGAGCCGATATTGCTGGAGTTTTTGCCAATAGATTAAAAATTGGTATGAAACTAGAAGCCGATCCGACAGTCCAATATCAAAAAGATTCTAATAATTATCCTCAGATTGGTTTGATTTCTTACGATTTTTGGCAAAAACTAGCTATTGGTGACCTGCGAGGAGTCCAGGGGCCGTATAATACCTATCTGCATTCTGGTTTGCCACCGAGCCCGATTTGCAATCCAGGTTTAGCCAGTATTGAAGCAGCAGTAAATCCCGCTCAACATGATTACTATTATTTCCTTCATGGCTCTGATGGCAATATTTATTTCTCAAAAAACGAGGCAGAACACAATCGCAAAAAGGCGGAGTATTTATAAATGTCTAAAGTCATCGAAATCAAGGGCCTAAAGAAGCACTTTGGTAAAGTCCGGGCAGTTGACGGGATTGATTTATCCGTAGAAAAAGGTGAGATATTTGGGTTCTTGGGTCCCAATGGTGCTGGTAAAACGACAACAATTCGCTTGATGCTGGATTTTATCCGGCCAACTTCGGGCGAGGTGAAAATTCTTGGTCAAAATCCCCAAAATAATGCTGAGAAGCTTCACTCAAAGATTAGCTTCCTACCCGGGAGAGCTAGACTTTATGATAATTGGACTGGAGAAGAGCATATTTCATTCATCGCTAGTTTTGGTGGTAGTACGGAGCTTGCGAAAAAAATTGCTAGTGATTTAGACCTTGATACCAAGAGAAAATTTAAAAATCTCTCTTCCGGTAATAAGCAAAAACTTTCTTTGGTTTTAGCACTAATGAAAAAACCGGAGCTATTGATATTAGATGAGCCGACAAATGCTCTTGATCCGCTGCTACAGAACCAGGTTCATAGAACTCTGCGGGAGTTTCAAAAAGAAGGGATGACAGTTTTTATGTCTTCTCATAATCTTTCGGAAGTTGATCAAACCTGTAGCCGAGTAGCGATAATCAAGAGTGGCAAAATTGTTAGTGAAGAGAGCATTAAAAGCCTAAAGGAAAAGCGGACCCACATGGTTGCGGTAAGATTTGCTGAAAAAGTTGCTAAAGAGGCGATAAAATCTGCTTGTGTCAAAAAGATTGAGGAGATTGATTCGAGCCTTCTGATTACCTGTAAGGGGGAAATTGATCCATTAATTAAAGAGTTAGCGAAATATAGGGTCAAGGAGATTGAGATCTCTCATGCGACTCTTGAAGAAATATTTCTAGAATTTTATCAAAAATAATATGTGGCCAATAATTAAACGCACAATTAAAGACAGAAAAATTGTTTTCCTGATCTATATCATTGCCGCCAGCGCTTTTTTCTTGATGCATGTCAGTGTTTTCCCCTCATTTAAAGATCAGCAAATTGATATTGCGCAACTGATGCAATCAATGCCCCAAGGATTTATTGAAGCTTTTGGTCTAGAGGACTACGACATGTCCAAATTTGAAAATTACATTGCTGGCGAAGAGTTCTCACTTATCTGGCCGTTGATGCTTTTGATTATGTCAATTTCTCTTGCTGGCGGAGCAATTGCTAGTGAAATTGAAAAAGGAACTATTGAAGTTTTGCTCTCTCAGCCGATTTCTCGATCAAAGCTCTATATTTCGCGTTACATTTCGGGGATCATAATGATTTTCGGTTTTATAATAATAACCATGGGGCTTTTAATTGCAATGGCAGCCGCTTTTGGTATTGATCTTAAGCTGAATCATTACCCGGCGTTATCGCTGGTTGCCTTCCTGTTTGCTTGGGCGATTTACTCTATCGCAATGTTTTTGTCGGCGGTTTTTTCCGATCGCGGCAAAGTCTATTTCATCTCTGCTGCCCTCTTGTTTGTTATGTATGCGCTTAATATTCTTGCTCGCTTGAAGGAGAGTCTGCATGATTTACGCTATTTTTCCTTCTTCCATTATTATGTACCGAATGATCTTTTAATACGAAATCAGATTGATAAATATTCGGTAATTGTCTTTATCTCTGTTGCAGTCGTTTTCTCAATCGCCGGATTTATTGCATTTAATCGACGAGATATTTCGACATAATTTAAAAGGAGGACAATGACCACAGTTTGGAAGATTGTTATTGCAATAGTAGTAACTTTAGTCGTAGTCGGTGGTGGCACCTACTACTATATGAATCAAAAAGCCACTAGTGAAAAAGATGAATTGCAGTCTCAGATTGATGAGCTGAACAGTCAGATCGAGGATTTACAGGCTGAAACTACAACAGCAGTTTCCACTGAATCTTCTTCCCCTGTAACAAACTCGCCAACAACTGCAACAACTTCTGACTGGAAAAATTATTCAAATACGAAGTATGATTTCTCGCTGACGTTCAATGATTTGTGGAAAAATTACGAGATAGTTGAGAAAAGTCCTGATGATTCGACAGCCACTGCTTACTTGTATACCTGTGTCCCAACGATTTCTTCCAGCTGGTCAGATCAGAAATCTGGAATGTTCTGTCCTTTTTCCATCACCGTCGTATCGCTATCTGGCAAAAGTGCTTTTGAGCAAGCGAACGACCCCATGATTCCAAAATATCTTGGTGCCAATTCTTCTTATGCTTTTTATACTGGATCAGCACAAGATCGACCAGACGATGGCGTTGCTGTAATGAATGATTCGCAAAACATTATTGCAACTTTTAAAGCTAACTAATAAATAAAAAATCAATCTCTTCTGGGATTGATTTTTTATATTCTTTAATCTAGTGTTAGTTTGTAACCAGGGGAGGTAAACTCTGGCTTTTTTGTCGCATTAATTTATAATCAGCAATATGAAGTCACCGTTTAATTTTATTTTTAATCGCCTGTCTCATGATATTGGTATCGATCTCGGTACCGCTAACTCTTTGGTATATGTAAAAGGTAAAGGAATTGTTATCACCGAGCCGTCAGTGGTGGCGATAAACAAAAAAACCAAAGAAATTTTAGCGATCGGAGAAGAGGCCAAGCGAATGGTTGGCCGCACTCCCGCCCACATAGTTGCAGTTAGGCCTTTGGTTGATGGCGTAATCTCTGATTTTGAAGTAACAGAACAGATGCTAAAATATTTTTTTGACAAAGTCCATCGAGAGAAATTTTCCTTATTTCCACACCCAAGGGTGGTGATCGGTATACCCTACGGGGTTACTGAGGTAGAAAAACGGGCGGCAGAGGAAGGGGCAATTAACGCTGGCGCCCGCGAAATCTATCTAATTGAAGAGCCGATCGCTGCGGCGATCGGCGCCCGACTTCCAATTCAAGACGCATCCGGGAATATGATCGTTGATATTGGTGGGGGGACGACTGAGGTGGCAATTATCTCTCTTGGTGGCATTGTTTCCTCCCGGTCGCTAAGAATTGCTGGTGACGAAATGAATACTGATATAATTCAGTATGCGAGAGATAATTTTAATCTTTTGTTAGGTGAGAGAACAGCAGAAGAAATTAAAATTAAAGTTGGAGCAGCGATACCGATAAAAGAGAAATTGGAAACACCGATGCGAGGAAGAGATTTGGTGACCGGTTTGCCAAAAGAAATTATTGTTAATAATGAACAGATTCGTCAAGCGATACAGAAATCGGTCAATGCCATTATCGATAGCATTAAAGTTACGATGGAAGAATCACCCCCTGAGCTTCTAGCCGATATAATGGATCGAGGCATCGTTCTTGCTGGTGGTGGGGCCTTGCTCCGGGGTCTTGATAAGTTGATTGCTGTAGAAACTAAAACGATAGTACATATTGCCGATGACCCATTGACCTGTGTTGTTCGTGGGACAGGCATAGTTCTTGAAGATATTGATCTATTGTCGGATGTCCTTGTTCCTAATCGATTTAAATTGAGGGCGTAGTTAATGACTAGGAGGAATTTATTTTTATTTTTTTTCATCGTAGTGCTGATTTTGATATTGCTGGTACCATCGAAGATAAGTCAAGCGACCAACAATTTTATTTTAAAAGTGAGTCAACCTTTGACTTCTGGAATGGTTAAAGCTGGAAAAAGTATCGCTGGCACACTGTCAATATTTGGAGAAATCAGCAACCTGCGCAAGGAAAACCGTCGTTTAGTCGAGGACATAATTAAGGCGAAAGTTGATAGCACAAAACTTGAGGAGCTTGAACAAGAAAATACTAGTTTGAAAGAAGCTCTTGGGTATAAAGAAGCCCATCCGGAGATGAAGCTACTTCTTGCGGAGATAATCGGTCTTGACCCGACAAATTTTTATGATTCCTTGGTCTTAAATAAGGGTTCAAATGATGGAGTATCTGATGGCATGGCGGTGGTTTATCTTGGTGTATTGGTCGGGAAAATTGATCAGGTGACTCCTGACACTTCGCGAGTCGTGCTTATAACCAGTAGGGATTCAATTGTTCAGGTGATGCTTGAGAGCTCAAGAACTACTGGGATTTTAAAAGGTGGAATTTCAGGTATGACTTTAGAAAATATCCCCCTAGATACGCCGATCGCTGAGTCAGAGAGTATTATTACATCTGGTCTTGGTGGCAAATTGCCAAAAGGTATATTTGTTGGAAGCACTGGAAGTGAAGTATCAGCAAAATCAGATATTTTTAAAACAATTGAGGTAAAATCTCCGATAAACTTCTCGAAACTGGAGAACTTGTTTATTATTATTGGGATTTGATATGTGGTTATTTATTCTTCTGATTTCATTATTCGTTGCTCTTTTCGATGCAACTGTTGCCCCATCCTTATCAATTTATGGTGGAATTTTTAGTTTCACTACTTCTGTAATTTTAGTTTTCCTAGTAAAAAAATCTTTTCAGAATGCAAGTATGCTACTTATATTTTCGACGATATTTTTAGTAATATTTAGTCAAATCCCCGTTGTCTATATTCTCCTACCGAATTTTTTTCTATTTATCACAATAACTTTTGCCATCAATAAGAGGTTGGTTGATCGACCGTCAACGATGTTATCGGTTCCAATTTTTGCCATTGCTTTTCTGTTTTTCGGATTGTTCAGATTGTTAATTATGGGTGAGTTCTCTCTGACAAATTTACTCCTAACACTTGAGGGAGCAATTTATTCAACGATCATCACAGTGGCACTATATTTTATAATCAATAAAATAAATTATCTCTTAAACCCACAAGCAGGCAGGGAACAGATAAAAATTAATATTTGATTATGGATATCTTTGGAAATTTTTCCGCTTTAATTGGAGAAAAGAGAAAAAGAAAAGTCTCTCTGAGTGAAGAGAGCGATTTTCAATATCAGGATGTCACACTGGAGGGTCAATCTCGGATTGAGGAGACTCAAACAAGCAGACTATCAATATATCTCAAATTAATAATATTAATCATATTTATCGCTATTGGTTCTAAGTTGTTTTATTTGCAGGTAATAAACGCCTCAAAAAGTTTTAATTTGGCTGAGGGCAACAGGATACGTCCTAGGAGTATTCTCTCAAGCCGCGGGGTGATTACTGACTCAAAAGGGGTTTGGCTGGCGCGGAATAAACCGAGTTTTGCTCTCGGAGTTTATCCCTCGGATTTACCAAGGAAAAAAACGGAGAGGGAAGATCTACTCAATAAAATATCAGCCTTGGCTAAAATCTCAAAAGACGAGATCAAACAAAAGATCGAGGCTAACGGCGAGTTTTCAATTGATTTGACAATTTTAAAGGCAAATTTACCACGAGAAGAAGCTCTAATTTTAGAGGAAGAAGTAGCTGGTCTACCGGGAGTTGTCATCAGCAAAAGAGCGATTAGGGAGTACAAAAGCGATTCAGGCCTGGCCCATATCATGGGCTACACCGGCATTATATCAAGCGATGAATTGGCAAAAAATCCTAATTATCTGATGAGCGAGGAGTTTGGTAAGGCAGGAATCGAAAAGTATTATCAAACTGAACTTCGTGGTGATCCTGGAATTGAACAGGTTGAAGTTGATTCGCGCGGAAGAATTATTCAGGTGCTTAAAGATTTTAATAATTTGCAGCCGGTTGGTGGCAACAACTTGGTATTAAATATCGACTATGATCTGCAACAAAAAATGACGGAGAAACTTGTTTCTGGCATACAAAGCGCTGGTCCGGAGGTAAATTCTGGAGTAGCGGTTGCGATTAATCCTCAAACGGGTGCTGTTTTGGGTATGGTTTCTGTGCCATTTTATGACAATAATATTTTTCAAGGCGAGATTAACAAAAGTGAATACAAAAGGTTGCTTGAAGATCCATCTTTGCCACTTTTAAATCGAGCAACAATGGGGACTTATCCTCCTGGTTCAATAATAAAAATTGTTACAGCGGCAGCCGGTCTCCAAGAGGGAATAATCACTAAAAATACCTCAATTGAGACTCCACAAGAAATTGTTATCGGAGAGTGGAAATTTCCCGATTGGAAATATCATGCTGGTATGTCAAATGTTACGAGAGCAATAGCAGAATCGAATAATATTTTCTTTTATGCTGTTGGCGGTGGCTGGGACAAAATTAAAGGTCTTGGTCCTGATGTTTTGCGAAATTATCTTTCGACGTTTGGTTTTGGTGCAAAAAGTGGAGTGGATTTATCCTCTGAGGCTTCGGGTTTAGTTCCGGGTCCCGAATGGAAGAAAAATTACAAGGGCGAGAATTGGTATTTGGGTGACACCTATCATGTTGCTATCGGTCAAGGCGATCTTTTGGTCACTCCGATCCAAATGGTAAAGGCATTATCAGCGGTTGCTAACGGAGGGCGGTTACTCAGGCCTCAGATTCTAAAAGAGATAACCGATGTCGACGGGAACGTGGTTAGAAATTATTCGACTGAGGTTGAGCGAGACAATTTTATTTCGGCCGAAAATATTTCGATAGTTCAACAGGGGATGAGAGAAGCAGTTCTTTATGGTTCTGGCCGAATTCTGGCTGATCTTCCAGTTTCATCAGCGGCAAAAACTGGAACTGCACAGTTTTTTAACAATCAGAAAACCCATGCTTGGTTTGAGTGTTATGCTCCTTATGAAAATCCAGAGATTGCCTTAGTCGTTTTAGTTGAAGGTGGTGGTGGTGGTTATGAAGTTGCGTCGCCAATTGCCCATGAAATTTTACAATGGCATTTTAGCCGCTGACAAATTGTATTCTGGGCTATTGACAAAGAAGGGTGATTTGAATAAAATTATCCTATAGTTTATTAATTAATCACATTGCCCAAACAACTTCCCCCAAAGGGATTTTTTGGTAGGTAGAGGTAAATATGAGAGAAGAGATAATCCTGACCCCTGAAGGCCGAGCGAGGCTGGAAGCACAGCTAGTTAAACTTAAAAACGAAGATTTGAAGAAAGCAGCCGAGCAGATTAAATCTGCCCGGGAGCTTGGCGATCTATCAGAAAATGCCGATTATCATCAGGCACGGGATATGCAGGCTTTTATTGCTGGAAAAATTGCTGAAATTGAGTACAAACTGTCTCACGCAAGAATGGCGGAAAAATCTGGTAGCGGTGTTGTTGGTATTGGCTCAAAGGTAGTTCTAGAGTCTGCCGACGGAGAAGAAAACTATGAAATTGTTGGTGCAACTGAGGCAGATCCTTTGACCGGTAAAATTTCAGTTTCTTCGCCAATTGCCAAAGCTATCTCTGGTCATAAGGTTGGTGATAAGGTTGAAGTTGAAACTCCGGCAGGGGAAATGGAATTCGAAATTAAAAAGATATCATAGTCGAAAGTCTATAAAGTCTGTAAAGCTGAAAGTCCTAGAAGTAAAAAATCCACTCTGAGATACGGGTGGTTTTTTTCTTGTTTATTATTAAGGGCTTAAATATTCAGACCTTGTTGGTATGTGTTCGGTTTTTGTTCTATAATAATTATATGAGTATCACATCAACCCCAAAAGATTTCCAGGTTTTATTTCTCGATATGAACTCTTTTTTTGCTTCGGTTGAGCAGCAGATTCGGCCAGAACTTCGTGGTATTCCTGTCGGTGTTGCCCCCTATGTTGGCGGTACTGGTTGTATTATTGCTGCTTCACGTGAAGCCAAGGAGATTGGTATCAAAACTGGCTGCCTGGTGAAAGAGGCGAGAAAAATTTATCCTAAAATTAAAATTATCGAAGCGCGACCGGCGCTTTACACCATCTATCACAAAGAAATTAAAAAAGTCATTGAGAGTTTTTCGCCCTATTTCCAGCCCCTTTCAATTGATGAATTTATAATTTTTTTAACTCCGGGTGAACAAAATTTACATACTGCTAAAAAACTAGGGCAGGCGATAAAGGATAAAATTCGCTGTGATGTCGGTGATTTTTTGACCTGTTCAGTTGGGATTGGGCCGAGTCGTTTTTTGGCCAAAATGGCAGGGGAGATGAAGAAGCCCGATGGATTAACAGTGATAAAATTATCAGAGTTAGAAAGTTTTTATTCTAAAATAAAATTACTCGATATTACTGGGATAAATCACAAACTTGAATTTAGATTAAAAAATTTTAATCTTCTGACTCCCCTAGACTTTTTTACTGCTGA
>JAQVAO010000068.1:0-1138 GCA_028690755.1 Patescibacteria group bacterium
CGATTGTCTGTACTTGGATTATTGCTGCCGGTAATTGTAAAGTCCTTCTGCTCGTCTTTAGCTAATTTGTAAAAATCGTTATTTGGTCGGCTGAGATTTGTAAAATCAGCTTGACTAATATAACCATTATTATCAACATCGTCACCGTAATAACTCTGTTTATAATAGGTCTGAAGGTCATAAACCTGACTACGGTCAGAGAGCAAATAAAAATTGTTGTTACCGATGCCGGTAGCCGAGTAAGTGTTCATCGGATTTCTGTCTAGAAGACTGCGGTATTTTCTGGCTGGCATTCGTCCAATTGTGTCTGTTGTTGTGTTTATAACAAATGGTACCTGGGTGTCTTTGTTAAATCTATAGCGTAGAAGTCCCTCTTCCAGGCCTGATTCGGCAGAATAGAAAGCCACAAGTCCATTGCCATAAGTTTCAGAAATATTCACTTGGCGAACCGCCAAGGCGCTAACTCCAATTGCAACCGCACCAATTATTGAGGAGAGCAAAATTGCTGTTAAAAGTGCTGCAGCTTTTTTCTTTTTTTTCAATATTTTTTTCATTTCCCCTCGATTTGGCCGCTTTTATATTCGCTGCAAAATTAATGATTCTCCGTTTGGTGTTAACAACGACGACAAGTTGATCTCTCTGGTATCATCGATTTTTATAGCCCCATTTCCTGTTCCGTTTTTTGCCATTGATTTAAGCTTCTCGATTATTATCTGATGAGAAACACTGGGAAGATATTTAACATTTGAAGCGGAATTATTCTGATAATAAACGAATAACATTTGGTTTTTACCCGGTCTGATTTCGAGTTTATCGTTTTTTGAGCTAACAAAATCCTCTATTAATCTCTTTGCTAATCTGGAAATTGGTGATCGTTCGTCGGCTATATGTTCGCGACCTGTTGTTCCGGCAATATCCACTCTGACTTCGAAGCGGCCGAGCTTTTTCTCACTGGCTGTTTCAAAACTTTGTTTTTCTTTTTCTTCCGGTAGTTCTTCGACGATTTCGCCTTTAACCAATTTGTCATAAATCTCATCGCTAACCCTTGAAGATGCTGCTCGGTCTCTGACTTTCATGCTTGGCCGCCACTTAATGACATCAGTCGGTGGCATGAAAAACTGCTTATTATCACCTCTAG
>JAQVAO010000068.1:1148-3518 GCA_028690755.1 Patescibacteria group bacterium
ACCAAAGCGGCTGACGATAAAGGTGCCAAAATTTGATAAAGTTAATTTGCGATCGCGAGCCAATCCCTCTGTCATCGCTTGCGCCATCGCATCAAGAAAAATTTCGGCGTTATTCCGAGTTAAATTCAGACCGGCATTCTTCATCTCGGTGGCTAATTTTGCCGCGTATTGGCTTTTATCCATTAGTCTTATTATACCACCAGCTTTTATCTTGTGTAAAAGCTGTGAAAAAAATGTTGATAAGCGACTTTTAATTTTTAATCTTGGCGGCTGATTAATTCGTCTGACAGCTAATATCCAGGAAAATTTATAGAGTAGTTTGCCGCAATTGAATAATTCATCGGTTATAATAAAAAGTGCTAACTAGCTGAAAGTTAATAAAGTTCGTCAAGCTAAAAGCGCAAGGAAGTACTTATGTCTCTTTACCAAAAATATCGTCCACAAAAATTTTCCGACTTAGTTGGAGAAGATCATATTCGCGACACTTTGCTTTCAGCAATTACCGAAAGTCGTGTTGGACACGCCTATCTTTTTGCTGGTCCGCGAGGTACCGGTAAGACTTCGGCTGCTAGGTTGTTGGCGAAGGCGATGAATTGTAGCCAGCGAGCTGATAAGCAAGGTGAATCTTGTGATAAGTGTCAATTTTGTTTAGAGATATCGCAGAACAAAAGTTTGGATATCATTGAAATTGATGCTGCCTCAAACCGTGGAATTGACGAAATACGCGAACTACGAGAAAAAATAAAATTTGCTCCTTCTTCCGGAAAATATAAAGTTTTTATTATCGATGAAGTCCACATGCTAACTCTTCCGGCTTTTAATGCCCTTCTAAAAACGCTCGAAGAGCCACCGAAACATGCGATTTTCATCCTGGCAACAACAGAGGCTCACAAAATACCGGCGACGATATTATCCCGTGTCCAGCGCTTTGATTTCCGCCGAGTCAAAAAAAGCGATATTATTAAAAATCTCAAACAGATCGCCAAAAAAGAGTCAATCAAAATTTCTGACGAATCTCTAGAAGCGATCGCTGTTGCTGCTGAGGGTAGTCATCGTGATTCAATCTCTCTTTTGGAACAGGTCGCCTCTCTAACGAGAGAAATTGAGATCGATGATGTTCGCCACGTTCTTGGTTTGGCAAGAGATGAAGAGGTGTTGAAAATTATTGAAAAAGTTTTTTCTGCCGATACTGATTCGGCGATCAAAACCTCCAGCGAACTTATCTCTGGTGGTGTTGACCCCGGGCAGCTGATAAAAGAGATTACCGAGTCTCTGCGACAACTTTTGCTTTATAAAATTTCTGGAGGTCAGATTAATTTTGAAATTACCAATGATCGCGAGGATAAACTTCAAAAATTATCGGAGAAAAAGGATGCCAAGAATATAAATCGGATTTTGGCAATTTTTATTGAGTCGGGTCGAAGAGTGAAAGAAACCTCAATCAGATCACTGCCCCTGGAGATGGCGATTGTCGAGGCTAGCTTGCCGGAAATAGCGGCCGCTGTGCCAGAAAAGATCAAAAAAGACGAAAAGCCAGAGGAGAAGAAAGTGGAAAGTACTGATCTAAATGAAGTCAAGACTAAAAATATTCCTCAGAAAGAAAAAGCTCCCGAAAAGAAGGTTGAAAAAAATAGTGATAAAGTTGAAGTTCTGGAGCTGACTGATGAGAACTGGCAGAAAGTGTTGTCTGAAATGAAGAAGGAAAATCACTCTTTAAGTGCACTCCTCCGCGACGCTTATCCGGCCGGAATTGAGGGGGACCAGCTAATTATTCATGTCAAATTCAAATTTCATTTGGACAAAATATCGGAAAGCCGCAACTGTCAGCTGGTGGAAGATATTTTAGAAAAGATTGTTGGTAGAAAATATCGAGTGGTTTGCCGAATTGCCGAAAAGAAAAGTGTTAGTAGGGCAAACAAAAACGTTGATCAAGATTTAGAAAAAGCAGCGGTAGAAATATTTGAAACCGAGGAATAATCAAAAATTATCTATGGCAAAAGGGAAAAAGAAAAACGAGCAAAATGGCGGACACTTAGGGGCGAAACTCCCACCACAAAATATCGACGCTGAACATTCAGTGATCGGTGCTTTGCTTCTAGACAAAGATGCAATTTTAACTGTTGTCGAGATTTTGTCACCGGAGGATTTTTATGAAGAGAGAAATTCGAGAATCTATCGAGCGATCCTAGCACTTTTTGAGAAGCGTTCACCTCTTGATATGGTGACATTGACCAATGAACTTGAGAGGACAAAGGAGCTGACGGAAATTGGCGGCGGTAGTTACATAGTTTCTTTGGTAAATTCGACACCTTCGGCTGCAAATGTTGCTCACTATGCCAATATTGTTCGCGATAAAGCGGTTCTTAGGAG
>JAQVAO010000069.1 GCA_028690755.1 Patescibacteria group bacterium
TTTGTAAAACAATTTACCTTCTACAACATCGGTAACTTCAGCATCTCCGGACGGCACCCACTCGGCGGCCGAGCGGATTCGGTTCCAATACGAGCCCCAGTCGCCCCAGGCACCGGCTGCGACTGAACCGTGCGATAGGGCTACAATTGAGTCGTAGGTGGCTTTAATATAGCTTGTAGCGCCGGATTCCGGAGTATCAGCCGTTGGCTTCTCGGCCAAAACATAGCCGATACTGATAAAACCCGAAATTATTGCAATGGCAATTACAGGGATAATTACTTTTAGTTTTTTCATATTCCTCCTATTATTAAATTATTCGAATTTTTGCACATCAAGCGGGTTAACTCGCAGGGCTCGGCGGGCGGGAAACAGTCCGGTCAAAAATGCCAGCGTTAAGGTTGCGATAAAGGCGATCACTATAAGGGTTGTCGGAGTATTAAAAATGTTGACCATTTCGTTATTGAGTCGCTCCGCCAGTCGGGAGAAAAGACCCATAATGATTGATTTTGAGATGAGAAAGATAATTATTCCGGAAAGAAATCCGAGAAAGCCGAAGATTAAACTCTCGAGTGCAAACATCCAAAAAATCGTTTTTTCGTCTGAACCCAGGATTTTAAGCAGAGAAACTTCGCGGATTCGCTCCATCAGGGAAACTGTCAACGTATTAAACATCCCGAGGATTGCGATAATAACTCCGATTGCGCCGAGCGCCGCCAAAATCATCCTAAAGTAATTAAAAAACTTGTTCATTTGTTCCAGTGTGTCGCCGACATAAGAAGTTTTCAGTCCCAAATCCTCGATTTTTTTGCGAAGAGCAGGAATTTCATTCTTGTCTGTAGCCTTAACTTTTAAAAGCGATCTACTGATAGCGCCGGCTGAAACGGCATCGGAATCCTGAACATAAGCATAAGCCGATTGACTATCTGAAATCGTTCCGATTACAGTTCCCGAAAAAGATTTTTTGGTTGATTCTGTTCCGCCCAAAACCGGCGGAATAATAAGCTCGTACTGGAGCTTTCGGCCAATAATTTTTTGACTGCTTATCCCAAAAGCCGAAGCCACTTTATCACTCACTAGGATATAGTTTTTATCTTGCTCGCTTGGGAGACGTCCTTCCGAGAGCTCAATTGTCGCAAGACTAAAGTAATTATTCGAGACAGCATAGAATGGATTGTCGAGATTTTTATCATCGATTGTAATCTTTCCGGCCAGTGATGTTGACGAGGCAACGTCTTCAACCTCTCCAATTGATTTAATCTGACTGATCATCTCGTCCGAGAGTTTGATGTCGGTTGGCTTGGAGGAGCTAACTTCGATTTGAGAGAGCGCATCTGATTTGACCAGCTGCTCGGTTGAAATGCTCTCTAAACCATATCCGAGCGAGAATAGAAAAATGATTGAGCCGACCGCAATGGCGCTGGCAAGCAGAGTAAAGGCAAAGCGGAGCTTCCTGGAAAGCATGTTGCGAAGGACTATTTTTAGCAGTAGCAAAAATTTCATTTACTCTTCTTCCAATTCTTCTTTTATATTGTTTGGCAAAGCATTTGCTGTGAATCGGCCGATTATTCGCCCATCTTTCATTGCGACCTTTGTATTGGCGTGGACTAAATATGAAAGATTATGGGTAACTAGGATGATCGTTTTTCCAAGGTCGTGCAGATGATCAAGTGTCTTCATAAGCTGGTGACCAGCCTTTGTATCCATATTACCTGTTGGCTCGTCGGCAATAATAATCTGGGAATCGGTTACCATCGCTCTAGCCAAACTGACTCTTTGCTGTTCACCCGAAGACAGCTCATTCGGCCTAGATAGTGCAAACTCTTCGGTATGAGCCGTTTTCAACGCTTCTCCGGCTTTTTCTTTTGACTCTCTCTCGCTTAACCCACCAAGGTAAAGTGGCAGGGCAACATTTTCAAGCACATTTAACGATTTGAGCCAAATTGAGTTTTGATAAATTGTCGAGAAAGTTTTATGTCTAAAAGCCGAGCGTTCTTTTGGTGTCATCTTGCCAATATTTTTATCCTTTACCTTCAGTTTTCCTGAAGTTGGTGTTTCAAGTGCGAGGATTAAGTTTAGCAGGGTGGTTTTACCGCAACCGGAAGGTCCGAAAATCAAAATATATTCACCTTCCTTGATACTTAGATCGATATCACGAAGAACCTCGACTTTGCGTCCCGGTAGGTCAAATGTCTTTGTTAAATTTTGAATCTCAATTATTGGCATATTATTGAAATAATTTTCCCATCCAACCGAATGCTTTTGATAGGCTACTGGTAATGAGGTCGAAGATGGACTGGGTTTTCTGATTTGTAACAAGTATTTGGGAAGTTGATTTGGCAATGTTGCCGCTAGCGTCTTTTGAGATTGCTCTAAATTGATAAGCCTGCGATGGCTCGATTCCGGAAACAACCACAACATGAGATGTATCCAGAGCTGTCGATTCTTGCGAGGATTGTGTTAGATTGGCATCTCCGGCTCCGACACCGAATTCGACTTTAGAAGTTGAAGGTTCATCAGTTCCCCACGAAGCGATAACTTTTATGGAATCGTCTCCCTGCTCACCGGTCTCTGTCTCGACGATGAAGTTTGAGATAACAGGTGGTCTGGTATCGTTTTTAGTATTTATGCCCGAGAGTGTTGAAACTGCTTCGTTTCCAAACTGATCTCGTCCGGAAATTGTAAAGGTATATGTTGCGTTATCTTCAAGCGGACCGGTTTCAAGCTCATGAGCTATTGAAAGTTCTGATTTTGACACTTCGCTTGATTTGCCACCCGCCGAAGCATATATAATTGTCGAAGAAGTCGGAACATTAGTTGTCCAGTTGATCTTAAGTGCTTGTGCCGGACGGTCGGTGATCGGTTGAGTTGTAACATTTAAAATAAGAGGTAGAGGCAAGGTTGAGAAAGAATAGTCATCAGAAACAAGGTCATTATCTTCGGTATCAGTCCCCCTGATTTTAAAATGGTAAGTGGTTCCTGTTTCAAGGTTATCCAAGAATGCGGAATGTGAAGTAGTTCCGCTGGTTGACGACTCGGCTATCGAAGTTCCATAAGTAGTGTCCTTACCGTAATAAAGATTTGTTTGAGCAACGGATGTGGATTTCCATGTAATCAGCGCCGAGCTTAAGGTAATGTTGGAAATGTTTACTTCGGAGATATACGGAGCATCAGCGGTTTTGAATTCTTCAATATTACTCTTACCCTCATTTCCATCCTGATCGAGCCAAACTAATTGATAATTATAATTGATCCCCGGTTTGAGGCCGGTAACAGAAACCTCGTGCGCTTCTTCTAATGATGAATGCCCTTGTTCGGAAACAAAGGTATTACCTTGTGTTATTCTGACGTAACTTGAAGCTTCGCGATCAGTACGCCATGAAAAGTTAACCGAGCTAGGTTTGGCCTC
>JAQVAO010000070.1 GCA_028690755.1 Patescibacteria group bacterium
CGAGAGGAATTTTGAAAAGAAATTTGGACTATGCTTCAAAATATGGCTATGAATATAACGTCGGTCCAGAGTTGGAATTTTTTCTTCTCAAAAAAAATGATGACGGAGCGCTCGAATTAAATCCGCTTGACTCTGCTGGTTACTTTGATTTTTCTGCTGACTGGGCGAGTAGTGTTTGCAAAGAGATTTCAAATGCAGCAGAGGCAATGGGCATTGAGATTGAAACGATTCATCACGAAGTATCCAGAAGCCAGCATGAAATAGATTTTAAATATTGTGACGCGCTAAAAGCGGCTGACAATGTGATAACACTTAGATTTATTGTTAAGGCTGTTGCTGAGAAATTCGGATTGTATGCGACTTTTATGCCGAAACCGATTTTTGGGATAAATGGCAGTGGGATGCATGTTCATCAAAGTCTTAGCAAAAAAGGTAGAAATATTTTTTATGATGCAAAAGATGAATACGGATTATCTAAAATTGCTAAAAGATTCATTGCTGGCCAACTTAAATATGCAAGTGGAATATGCATGATAATGTCGCCACTGGTAAATTCATACAAAAGATTAGTATCAGGGTTTGAGGCACCGGTTTATCTCTCATGGGCGAGAATAAATCGTTCTGCGCTTATTAGAGTTCCCAGGTTCATCAAACCAGAGGCTTGCAGAATTGAACTTAGATCCCCTGATCCATCATGTAATCCGTATCTGGCTTTCTCCGCTATGCTAAACGCCGGATTAACCGGAATAGAAAAGCAGCTTATAATACCAGATCCGGTTGAAGAAAATATTTACGAAATGTCAGATGCCGATAGAAAATTAAGAAAGATTCAAACCCTACCTGATTCCTTGGGAAGCGCAATCAAAGAATTTGAAAAATCGGATATCTCCAGAAAATCTTTTGGTGATTATTGTTACAGCAGGTTGATCGATTCGAATAAAAAAGAATGGGATGATTATCGTCTGCAGGTTAGCAATTGGGAGATTGATCAGTATCTTGAAAAATATTAGGAAATACTATGGGCAAGAAACAGCGCGAAAAAAAAGAACGAAAATTAGCTGAGATGGAAATTAGGCGCAATGAACTAAAAAGCCACTCAACTGATATCGAAATACTGAAAATTTTTAAATCTGTTGCATTTTATATTTATCTAATTTGTTTTTTGGCAATAGCTGCCTATCCTTTTATTTATCAAAAATATATTCCTCATGGGAAATACGCGGTTCTTAACACCTCAATGGGAGAGATCAAAATCGAACTTTATAGAGACAAAGCTCCAAAAACTGTTGATAATTTTGTCGATTTAGCAAGGAATAATTTTTACAAAAATATGACCTGGCATCGAGTTGTTAAAAATTTTGTTATCCAAACCGGTGACCCAACCGGAACCGGCACCGGCGGTGCGGGCAGACAGATAGATGATGAGATTTCCGATCTCGCTTTTATTGAAGGAACTGTTGGTATGGCTAACGCTGGTGAAAACACAAATGACAGTCAGTTTTTTATTACTACTGCTGATGTGCAAGAGACATTAAATGGAAAATATACCTCATTTGCTAGAGTGGTTGAGGGCATGGATATTGTTAAAAAAATATCGGAAGTTGAAGTTGGTGAGGACGAAAAACCTCTTGCAGATGTATTATTAAATGATGTTAAAATAAAATGATTACCAAAAAAACAAAGGAAAGCATTGAGCAAAAAATTATAGTTGGTTTTTTTCGTGGTCTGTGGTGGCTGGTCAAATTACCGTTTTCTGGTTTTAAAAGAAAGCCGGGACTTTCTGTTTCTGATCAACAATTCCTGATTTCGAAAAAAAACGAGATAGAGGAGTTGCTTCATTCTGACAATCAAATCGAATTACGTCATGCAGTTATGGAGGCGGATAAGTTAATCGATTGGATACTGAAAAAAAAGGGTTATTCTGGGGTCACTTTTGCTGACAGATTGAGATCTGCAGAGAAAGATATCCCTGAGGATATTTACAACAATATTTGGCAAGGACACAAGATCAGAAACCAGATTGCCCATGAAGATAGAGATATTAATTTAGAAATTTTAAAAGTTTCGGCAAAAAAAATACTCTCATATAATGGATAAAAAGATGACTGATTTCAAGACTACAATTGGTTTAGAGATTCACGTTCAGCTAAAAACTGAAAGCAAGATGTTTTGTTCGTGTGATAACAATGCCCAAGATGCAGAACCTAATACTTTGATCTGTCCTGTTTGCCTAGCAATGCCAGGTACATTACCTGTCGCCAATAAAGAAGCGATTGACATGACAATAAAAACTGGCCTAGCTTTTAACTCAGATATTCCAGAAGAATCGAAATTTGACCGAAAACACTATTTTTATCCAGATTTACCCAAAGGTTATCAGATATCTCAGTATGACAAGCCACTTTGTAAGGGTGGAGAGATTCAAGTTGGTGATGAAACAATAACTTTAAATCGTATTCACCTTGAAGAGGACGCCGGAAAATTGACTCATCCTGTTGGGAAGAATTATTCTTTGGTTGATCTTAATCGGGCAGGAACGCCACTTATGGAGATTGTGACCGAGCCCGATATTAGCTCTCCCGGTCAAGCAAAAAAATTTTTACAGGAGCTGCAACTTGCCTTGCGCTATCTAAATGTTTCCGATGCCGATATGGAAAAGGGTCATTTGCGATGTGATGCAAATATCTCCGTTCAGAGAGGCGATAAATCTTCACCGATAATTGAAATTAAAAATCTTAACTCTTTTAAATTTGTCGAACAAGCCCTCTCTTATGAATCAAAAAGACTTTCCAATGATTATTCTAATTGGGGAGAAAAAAGAGTCAAAATTACTCGCGGATTTGATTCTCAAAAGGGTGTAACTTTTGAGCAGCGCCATAAGGAAGAGGCTGCTGATTATCGTTATTTCCCTGAGCCAGATATTCCACCAATAAAAATCGATAAAAAATATGTCGATCAAATTAGATCGCAAATGGTAGAGTTGCCTAGGAATAAAAAAGAAAGATATGTTAAAGCTGGAATTCGTCCAGATGTAGCAGATAAGATCATTTCAAATCCAAATATTGCGGAGTATTTGGAGACATCTGATATGCTTAAGAAGGAGCTTGCCCATTTCATCTCTGAAGAAGTCACTGCTGCAATAGCAAAATCAAAAATCACTTTTGATGAGTATAAAAAACGGGTTCCAATTACTGCCATCGCTGATCTTCTAAATTTAGTTGGATCGGGGATGGTCAGCAAAACTGCCGCCAAATCAATATTTTCTAAAATGGTTGATACCGGCAAAAGTCCAAAAGAGATAATCGAAGAGAGTGGCTCGGCGCAGATCAGTGACTCCGACGAACTTAATGCTATGGTGGCGGAAACAGTGAATAATAATCCGGATTTAGCTGAA
>JAQVAO010000071.1 GCA_028690755.1 Patescibacteria group bacterium
TAGGGGCTGACGCCTGCCCAATGCTGGAAGGTCAAATCGGTTGGTGATCTCTGGTGCTTGCACCAGAATGAGCCGATCGGCTAAGCCCCAGTGAATGGCGGCCGTAACTATAACGGTCCTATGGTAGGATATTAACTGCCATAGTGAGGTGTGAGACCTCCATTCGAACCTTGACGCCATCAAGGATGTAGAATGAAAATTTGGCTATATGCTGGAAAATCTGGTGAATCTCAAACTACTATGGTAACATTACCTCATAGAGGTTTTATGCCAAGTAAAAACGTTTTGAGTGCAGACAATCAGCAGGAAAGACTTAAGATAATTGGTTGGATTGTTGGTTTCACTGATGGAGAAGGGTGTTTTTCCATCTCGATCTTTAAAAATCGTACAACAAATACCGGTTGGCAAGTAATGCCAGAGTTCGTTGTAACTCAAGGCGAAAAAAGTATCAAATCTCTCCAAGAATTACAAAAATTCTTTGGATGTGGCAAGATATTTATTAATCACCGTTATGATAATCATCACGAACATTTGTATCGGTATTGTGTACGAACGATAAAAGATCTGAGAGAGAAAATTATCCCGTTCTTTGAAGAAAATCAACTAAAGACAGCCAAGAAAAAAGATTTTGATAAATTCAAACTAGTAGCGAAACTAATGGAGAGCAATCTTCACTGGACGCTAGATGGTATTGAATCTATTAAAAAAATTGCTAAATCTTAAGAATCCTCAGACACTAATACGCCAAAAACCGAATAACATCGGTTAAGATAGAGTGCGATCTTTGTGGCGACATGAAGAATTTCTTGTGGGTGACCACAGGGTAGATAACATATTAATAAGCGAAATTCCTTGTCGGGTAAGTTCCGACCCGCACGAATGGCGTAACGATCTGGGCACTGTCTCAACGAGGGATCCGGTGAAATTACAATGCCGGTAAAGATGCCGGCTACCTGCAGCAAGACGGAAAGACCCCGTGGAGCTTTACTATAGTTAGATATTGAATCTAGGATTTAGATGTGTAGAATAGGTGGGAGCTTCGGCGCCAGTGAAATACCACTCTTCTACTTTCTGGCTTCTAACCTCTTGACCTGAATCGATCAGGAGAGACAGTATCTGATGGGTAGTTTAACTGGGGCGGTTGCCTCCTAAATGATAACGGAGGCGTTCAAAGGTACACTTGCTCCGGATGGAAATCGGAGTGAAAGTATAAAAGCATAAGTGTGCTTAACTGTGAGACTTACAAGTCGAACAGATGGGAAACCAGGATTTAGTGATCCGGTCCGCATTTGTGATAGTCGGACCGCTCATCGGATAAAAGTTACCCCGGGGATAACAGGCTGATCGCATCCAATAGACCACATAGACGATGCGGTTTGGCACCTCGATGTCGGCTCGTCCTATCCTGGGGCTGAAGAAGGTCCCAAGGGTTTGGCTGTTCGCCAATTAAAAGGGTACGCGAGCTGGGTTCAGAACGTCGTGAGACAGTTCGGTCCTAATCTGCTGTAGGCGTAAAGATTTGAGTGGAGTTGTCCCTAGTACGAGAGGACCGGGATGAACGAACCTCTGGTGTGCCAGTTGGGTGAATCGCACCCATCGCTGGGTAGCTATGTTCGGTCCGGATAAGCACTGAAAGCATATAAGTGCGAAGCCGTCCACAAGATTAGATCTTTGATCCCCAGTAGACCACTGGGTTGATAGGCTCTAGGTGTAAGGGCAGTGATGTCTTCAGCCGTGGAGTACTAATTGATCAATTTGATTTTTAGCTTTATTTTGACTAGCAATTACTGACCAAATTAAGAAATGTCGCAATTTCTATGTTGGTGCTTATAGCGAAGTGGGTACACCTCTTCCCATTCCGAACAGAGAAGTTAAGCACTTCAGCCCCGATGGTACTTGGACCGCGAGGTCCCGGGAGAGTAGGACGGCGCCAACATAGAGATTGCGACTTTTTTATTTGCTTTTTAAAAATCTAATTTGTATAATAGTTGTAAGATGAAAAATGGTTCAAGAATAATTTTACCTTCAGTTTTAGCGACAGCCGGCGTTATTTCAGTCATGGCCGGAAGATCGGGTCAGGTGTCTGCCGACAATATTTATGAGTCAGGGAGCACTTCTCTTTATATCCTTCTTTCCGCAACTGGCTTTCTGCTGATCGCAGTTGCGGTGATTATAGTTCTATTTATTATCGCTTCGGGCGACAGAAGATAAATTTATTTTTAACAAAGATTGACGCCAGATTATTCTTGGTGTTTTTTTATAACATTATAGATCTACGAAGCACGGGTATTATCTCCCCGTAAGCTTTCGCCGCGGCTCGGAAAGCAGAGCGGCCTTTTTCATTTAACGAGTAAATTTTTCTGATTTTTTTTCCGGCAGAAATTCTATTAACGTCGACATAACCGCCACGAGAAAGCTGCTCCAGCGCTGGATAAATTGTTGATTCTGTCGGCCGGCAAAGACCATCAGAAAGCTCCTCTACCCTAGTGACGATTTTATAACCATAGCCCTCTTTGTCTTGATAAAGCACTTTGAGTAAATAAAAACGAATCAACCCTTGGTTGATCAATCCCCGCCAGTATTTTTCTTCAGTAAAGTCCATCAATTTTATATTACAGTATTAGCTTTTTCATTTTATACCAAGAACGGTCAATATTCAAGACGTAAGTGTCATCTGCTATAATAGCCCCATGGCAAAACTATTTATTGATTTTGATGGTGTTCTCTTTAATTCGAAAAAATTCAAGTCGGATTTGCTTATAGAAATTGCAAAATCTGGATTCTCAACGGAGGAGGTAAATGATACCTATATCGCAGAATGTCTTGATGGTAATTATCTTCCGAAAGATCAATTAGAGAGACTTTTAAAGATCAAAAAATTTAACATGAGTTTGGCTGAAGCGAGAATCGAAAATATTCTCAGACAGTCAGAAAAATATTTGTTTGCTGATGTCGTCGAATCACTAAAAGCAATTAAGAAACTTCCATATGATACCTCTCTCATTACTCTCGGTCACCCGGATTTTCAGCCCAAAAAGGTGCAAATTACAAAAATTGATAAATTATTTAGCCATGTTCATTACACCTCTGATCCCAAGGTTGATTATCTGCTTGAATTGCTCGGCAAAAAAGAGAAATTTATCATCGTTGATGATCGGGGCGACACTTTGGAGGAAATTACAAAAAAATTTCCGCAAGCATTAGCGATAGAGATGCGTAGGGAGCAGGATGCTCATGATCCAGCTGAACGTCCAAGCCATTTTTCCGGTCCCAAAATAACAAATTTAAAACAATTAATTGAAATTTTGTAGGAGACATTATGATAGATGAATCATCAGTGGAAGATAAAGGGGTATCGAAAAAAGATATG
>JAQVAO010000004.1 GCA_028690755.1 Patescibacteria group bacterium
TGGTTGGAAAAGAAAACATCTCTTGACAAATAGCATTTTTTGTACTATTGTAAACCTCCGGATCAAAGAAAAGAGGGGTGTTTGCATTGCGAACACTGGAAATAATTGGCAGTGGTACAGATCGCAACAAAGCGATCTGTGGTCATGGTAGGATCAGACGATTCGTAAGCTGCACAGAGAGATGATGGGAGCCATTCCGGCCTCAAGCCACAGATGGTTGATGCGAACAACAGAGAGGCTGATGGCCCGCACCCCCGACCACATAACGAAGGAATTCGAGGATCTGGCCGAGGTGACGGGATGCCCGATGATCGGTATCGCCGCCCTGAACTTTCTCGACGAATTGGCTAGACTAGCTGACCTCGGGCGCTACGTCAACCCGATGGCCTGCAGCAGCCTGGGCGTCTTCCACCCATCCGAACAGCTCGCCATTGTCGGGCGTAATCTCGACTATGGGCTGCTGCTTCCGGAGCTACGAGCCGAGAGCTACCGATACCATCACCGAAACCATGGCCATGGTTATGACTACATCTCTTGGTCCTGGCCAGGGTTCGTCGGTGTAGTCACTGGCCTCAACTCCCAGGGTCTGTGGCTGGCAACCCACACCGCAAGGTCGCTACATCAGTCCGATCAAGGAGTGCCCAACGGCATTCTATATCGGATGATCATGGAGAACGCATGTGGTATAGAAGAAGCTCGGGATATCATCTTCGAGAACCTACCGACCTGCGCCTCCAACTTGATGCTTGCCGACTTCCGAAGCGGCCAGGTTTCAGTCGTGGAGATTGACAACTGCTGTGCTATCTTCCGCGACGACCAGATGTGCAAAGGCCGCGGCACCTATTCCGTCGCCTGCGCAAACCACTTCATCCGGCTGGAAGGTGCTATGACGCCTAACAGCTACCTCCGACAGTACTACCTCGACTCGGAGGCAGCTAAGATGACCGGGGCAAAGATTGATCCGGTCGTCAGGGCGATGGCTAGCCCCGGCATCCTGAATGATATCACTGTCTACTCGCTCGTCACCGACGGCATGACGGTGCTTGAACAGATCGGTGACGGCATCGAGTCCGACGAAACTCGCTACGAAGACTCGTCGCTAGAGATCTAGCCCCCATCCCTGACTACGGTCGGGGATTTTTTCATTTAAAATTTTTGTTATATAATCAGTCAAAAGGAGTAATATGGGTTTTGAAACCGAGTCTTATATACCAAAAATTGAATTACCAGATGTTAAAGACGAGCGCCTAAAAATAAAAAACTATGGCCTTTTAGGTGTTTTTACTACTTCACTCGAAAGAGCAAGAGTCAGCGATGAACCAGATGAAAATGATTTCATTGCGGCAATGAAATCAGATGATGAGCCCAATCTCGTTGACGGTCAGGTCATCACCCAGAGTGATAATTTATTGCTTCATCTGGATGTTCCCCCTAGAAAAGTAGAGAGCCCGAGAGAGTTTATGTCAGATGTTTCTCGTTCAATTGATATGATTGCCGGCTACTGTCAGGCGTTCCCGGAATTACGCTACATTTATGGCACAAGCTATCTGTCAAAATATGCCGAAAGATATGGTTTTGAGACCGAAGATTTACCACCTGATTCACTCAAAGCCCAAGTTAGTCTGGAATTGTATCGTGAAGCCAAAGGCGAAGAGAAAGCAAAAGAAGCACCAGCACCAAAGTTAGCCTATATCACACCGGAATCTCTTCTGGAGCACACCGAGTCTGTTCGTTCGGTAGAAGATGAGACAAGTAGATCTTTGGGAATATTCACAGTCACACATCAAAGGCTGTCCAAAAAAGAAAAAACCCTGGAGCAGACAACACCAGAAGAGATGAAAAATTACTGTGTAGGCAACGCTCTACGAATTGAGATTGGTGATGGCGATGAAAAATCTTTGAAACGATCGCTTGATATGTTAGTCGGCTATATTAAAGCTTTTCCCTCAATACAGGATGTTTATATAATAAACCCTGGTGAATTTACAGCGTTTTTTGAAGAAATCGGCTTCGGCAGACTTGATTCAGAGGACTGCCCGGTCTTTGACGGTCGGACGCAAATGCTCGAACAAGGTGGGGAAATTGGGGCTTCAAAATTCGAACTGCTAGACTTTGGAGTAAAATCCAGTGACACTATTAGACCGATTGACCGAAGGAAAATGGTCGCATAAAGAACTATTTGGTGCTGATATTTTTTGTAATCTCTTGCTGAATACTATAGGGGTCAGGAATGTTTCTGATTGTTAGCTGACTTTCCTTGCCGGCAGTCAAAATATTTATCTCCCCAATATTAAAAGTCGTGCCAATCATTCCAGAGGTTGAATTTGTCACCTCCTGGATTTTGGCGTAATCCGTTTCAGTAATTACCCGATTAAAAAACCCTCTCTGATCAACATTTATCACCCGCTGATTAGTGACCAAACAAAAACTGTTGGAATAGATAAAAGAGATTTTGAAAATCAGAGAGAAAATAATCAGAATTAGCACTGTGACGACTATATAAAAAATGTCGCTGAGACCCCAAAATATCAAAGCTAAAACAATAAAGGCCAGGGCAATTGTCGATTGAAGAAGTGGCCAGAAAAAAACTATTGGGTGGCGGCGGACAACAAGTCGTACCTCTTCATCAGGTCGCTGGCCACGAAATGTAAAATTCGAATCATTCATGAATTTATTATATCAATAACTAGCTCATGAGTCCCATCATCGGCATCACGGTGAAAAGTAGCATCAAAGCTAAAAGAATCCAAAAAACGATTTTAATCCATTTTTTGTCTTTATCGCCGTACACGATTTCTCCTTTTTTTAATCTCATTTAGAACAATGATCAAAGCTCCGACAAAAAGTACAAGAAGGGTCGAGGCAATGATTTTATTTAATGTCGTCGAACGCAGAGCAACCCAGCCAAAAAGTGCAGCAATTAAATACATCGAAATCACCGCTTGACGGACAGAGAAGCCGGCAGCTAAAAAACGGTGGTGAAGATGGGTTTTGTCTGGTGTAGTCAGTGGATTTTTACCTCGAAGGACCCGAGCAGCAGCGACAATCAGGCCGTCAACGATTGCAAACCCTAGGACCAGGAAAGCTGTTGCTAATTTTCCGCCCGATATCAGAGGAAGAACTCCGAGCATCAGGCCCAGAAACATACTGCCCGAGTCCCCCATAAAAATCTTTGCTGGATGGAAATTCCAGACCAGAAATCCAAAAACTGAGCCAGCAAGAATTATGGCTATCATTGCGACGGCACCTTGACCAACGATAAGACTGAGCAAAAAAAGCGTAATCGCGGCGATACCAGAAACCCCAGCCGCCAAACCATCAACACCATCGATAAAATTCACAACATTCATCATACCCACGAGCCAAACAAGGGTCAAAATATCGGACCATAGCGAGAAATGATAAACAGTACCAAAAATATTTAGTGGCACATAAACACTATTTAGATTGATCGCTGCCCCAAAAGGATTGGGAAAATGATCGATACCAATCCCCGAGGCAACAATAATTGCGACGGCGATAATTTGAGCCAGAAGCTTTGTTGGCGCCGAAAGACCACGAAGATCATCGACAAGCATTACGCTGACAATTATCAATGATGCCAGCCAAATGCTAACAATTTTTTTGTCAATTCCAAACCAATACCCATCGGAAATATTGGCGCTCGGATTCATCAGAATAAAATAAGTTGTAGTCACGATCAAAAAGGCAGCAAAAATCGCTAGCCCTCCAATTCTTGGTAGGGGTTTTTTATGAGAATCTCGGGATCTGGGAGCGACAACCAATCCGCGCCTTAGAGCAAAAACACGGATTGCTCCGGTCAAACCAACTGCAAGCAGTAGCGATAAGACGAACAAACTAACATAGATCATGTTGCCTCTTTAATAATCAAAAAACTAACTCTTTTTGACCTTGCCCCAATCTTTCATGTAAAAAACGCTCTCCAAAACTAGATCGTAGCCAAGAATCTCCTCCGGTTTAAACCAGATTGAAATTTCTCTTTCCGCCTCTTCAACAGAACCAGAAGCATGAACCAGAGATTGAATCGCTCTTCCGGTTTCATCGGACATCTCATAAGAATCAGAGCTGTAATCGCCACGGATCGAACCAATATCAGCCGTCAAGGGATTAGTCGAGCCGGCAGTTTTCCTGCCAAGGGCAACGGCGTGAGGACCTTCCCAAATCATCGCCAAAACCGGTCGGTCACAAAGACTATCCATCAAAAGCTCTCTGGTTCTTTTCCCATATTCAATTGGTGTCAAGAGATCTTTGACACCCTTATCTTTGTAGTTGTTGTAGGTGTTGGTGCCCGAAGAGATGTACCAAGCCTCATCGTCAGCGTAGTGTTCACCTATTAGTTTGGCATCAGGAGCAAGCATTTTACAAGCTATCATCTTTAAGCCCCGCCTCTCAAACTTGTTAATCAATTCGCCCATCAAGTGACGCTGGATTGATTCCGGCTTAATGATAATTAAGGTTCTCTCTGGTTTGAATTTTCTTTCCATCTATCTCCTTCAATTTAATTATTAAGTAATTTTTCAATTTTGGGACGCATTTTTTCCTTTGCGATCACTCCGACTGACATATTATCAAAATCAAAATATTTATCTGCAACCGCCAGAACATCTACCAATTTTATTTTAGCAATTTTTTCCATCGTCTCGGAGATCAGCTCTATTTTTTTCTGATAGAAAAATCTAGTTAAATAATAGTCACCAAGCTCATAAGAATCTTCAAAAGAAAGTTTCATCTGACCGAGAAGAAAAGTTTTAGCCTTCTTGAGCTCATCTTCAGTAATATCAATCCGCGCTCTTTTATATTCACCGATTATCGCTTCGAGGGCCTGAGTGGCTTTTTCATCGGCAACACCAGCCACAGTCATTAGAGATCCTGAGTCAGAACCAGAGGACTGAAAACTCCGGACATCATAGGCCAATCCTTTTTTTTCACGAATTTCTGTAAACATTCTTGAGCTCATATTGCCACCCAATATAACCATAAGAAGCTTGACGACCAATCGATCAGAACTTGAGTAATCCGGACCCAAAAAACCAACCGCTAAATTTGTTTGCTGGCTATCTTTCGCAAAAAATTCCAGTCTTTTGGGTTTATATTTGAACTGCTCAACAGCGCTAGATCTGGCGTTTTTAAAAATAAATTTGTCCTCGATTAATTTGACTAAACCCTCCTCCGATCGACCGGAGAAATTTCCGGCAAGACAGATGTAGGAATTTTCAGCAAAATAATGTTTATTATAAAAATCCAGCACATCTTGTCGCTTAATACCTGATATTGTCTTAACCGTCCCGCCGGTATAGCGAGCGAGCGGGGTCCCAGAAAACAGAGCTTGGTCGAAAACCTGAAAAATGTAGCTCGAAGGTATATCGGAGCGCATTTTTATCTCCTCGATTACCACCTTTTTCTCTTTTTCGATCTCCGATTCAGCAAACAAACTTTCGGTCAGCATGTCAGAAAAAATATCAACAACCTTGTCCAAATGCTCCGAAGCAGCTTTGATATGATAATTTGTATATTCTTCAGTTGGGTGGGCATTGACGTCAGCACCTATGGCATCAATCTCTTTCGCAATATCTAGCGAGCTAGGGCGGCGCTTTGTCCCATCAAAAATTAGATGTTCCAAAAAATGAGTCATGCCTATTTGGCTCTCGTCTTCATAGCGAGAACCAGCACCGACATTAACAATCAGGCTCACCGTCTCTGTTCCTTCGACAGGTACAAGAATCAATTTCAGACCATTTTTTATTTTTTTAACAACCGGATTATGCATTTTATAAATTCTAAATTTATTTAGCTTGACTCGAGAAATTAGTAATGTGGTACCCTCGGCAGGAATTGAACCTGCGACCTTCTGGACCGCAACCAGACGCTCTATCCACTGAGCTACGAGGGCAAAACTAGAAACTTAAATCTTCTATAGATTGTTCAGAACTTGATCCAGCGATTAATCGTATCGGTGATATCCTCTCCCCGCTCCTCTTCTTCTGGCAAATGTTTAGATAAAAAAAGTTTTATCTGCTCAACATTTTCCTCTTCAACTGGCATTTCAACTGGCAGGCTGAAGCGCTTTGCCTGTTCAAATCGGAGCATAATTCTCTGCTCATACGGGAAAATCCAAAATGATTTAAATTGATCGAAAGTATAAACTCGGCTATCTATTGTCACGCCTTGATCATAAATAGCGTAATTCTTTTTGCTGCCCTGTGATCTTGATTGGCTATACATAGCAAATGCGGCAGCGACGACCACGGCAGCGGCCAGCCACAGCTTCATCCAAATAAACGCTCCGACCAGAATAACTGCGATTAATATTAAATAAGTAAACCAGCTACTATTCTTTTTGCCACTCTGAAAATCAGTCGCTTGCCAGTAAAACACCGGCTTGTCAGCAGGAGTAATTTTTGCTTCGTCTTTCTTAGCCATTTCCCTCCTTAAATTATTGTGGACCGCGTAATAATTAACTTAAACAATGGCGGAAGGTGTGAGATTCGGTCACATATATTCGCCTGCTGGCGAATTTCGCGACCCCGCCTCGCCCCCAGCCGGGGCTGCGACTTTCGAATCCGCTATCTTCCAGAAATCACCAGCCAATTCTTGGCTGCTGGTTTCTGGCGGAAGGTGTGGGATTCGAACCCACGTGGCGGCTTTTAAACCACCGACGGTTTAGCAAACCGTTCCCTTAAGCCACTCGGGCAACCTTCCAAAAAATGTCTGGCGGAGAGGGCGAGATTCGAACTCGCGAGACCATTGCTGGCCTTCCGGTTTTCAAGACCGGTGCACTCAACCACTATGCGACCTCTCCAAACAACAAAACTTGGACTTCATAAATCCTAATCGAATATTACCACTTAAAGCTTGTTTTTTCAATTAAATTATCGTTAACTCATATGCTACAATCTAATCATGAATCAAGGCAACTCATTGTTTTTATTTTTCAATCTAGTAAAAAAAGGAGATTTAAGCTCAGCTTTTTTAGTTCTTCAAATTTTTTTCCTCTATAAATATGCTCTAGTGAGAAAAGAAATTATAATAGATAATTATCTGCTGAAAGTTGATAGATTTGACAAAGGCATATCCAAGGATCTCTTGGTTTGTAAAAAACGGGAACATCTATCGTTTGAATTCGTAAAAAATAGCCTGGATAACAACGAGATTGTTATCGATATCGGAGCAAATATCGGATATTACGCGATACTGGAGTCGAAAACAGCAAAAAAGGGAGAAGTTTATGCTATCGAGCCGGTAAGTGAAAATTTTAAACTTCTAAAAGAAAACATTATCGCTAATCACCTGAAAAATTGTCATCCGAAGCGGCTAGCAATTGGAAAAAAAGCAGGAAATTCCCAAATTAATATCTACAAGAAAAAGAATTGGTCTTCGTTTAACTCAACCCTACCATCAGAAATAGTCAAAAAAGAAAAAGTCCCGGTAGAGACTTTGGATGGTTTCGTCCAAAAATATCTTAAAAAGTCTCCGACTTTTATTAGGATGGATGTTGAAGGACATGAGCTGCCGATACTATTAGGAGCAAAGAAAATTTTGAAAACAGCTGAGAAATTGCGAATAATGATCGAGATCCACCCACATTTTCTTAAAGATAACGGGATAAAGAAATTCCTAACAATACTTGAGACAAATAATTTTAAAATAACGAAAATTAATTTGGAAGCTCCGCCGATCATTTGGCAATATCGTAGTCTCTACAATAAGTATCGAAAAATATTTGCTCTTCTCCCATACGGAACTATTAAGAAAGAAAATTACAACTATAAATTTTTGGAAAGATTACTGACCAAAAAAGATCAAAATCGACAATACATTTACCACCCTCATGTGGTTTTTGAAAAGTGAAAACCAAATATTTAATTTTTTGTCGACAACAAAAGATTTTTTAATTGGACTAATTTTCCCTAAAATCTGTTTGTCATGTGGGGTAAGCGGCTTCTCGCTTTGTCCGAAATGTCAGGGTAAAATAAAAATTTTGAAAACGGATATCTGCATATATTGCGGCAAAATTTCTCCCAGAGGGAAAATTTGCCAAAATTGCAGAAGAAAAAGCTCACTAACCGGGGTGATCGTTGCGGCAAAATATTCAGGGATCATCAAAAAATCAATTCATCAACTCAAATACGACGGGAATACAGAACTGCTACAACCACTTGGCAAAATTCTAATAAAAAAGTTTTCTGATAGTAGAATTTCTGGACAAATCATAGCCACCTCGGTACCACTTCATCTGACAAGAAAAAACACTCGCGGCTTCAATCAGTCTGAACTATTGGGAAAATATATGGCAAAAGAAGTAGGAGTGCGATACGAGGAGCTACTAAAAAGGATAAAATCCACCGAATCACAAATAAAATTTCATAGATATGAAAGAATCGATAACTTGAAAGGTGCTTTTAAAGCCGAGACAAAGAATTTGTCCGGCAAAAAAATAATTTTAGTCGATGACGTCTGCACATCTGGCGCCACTTTGGAAGCCTGCGCCAAAGAGCTTCGGCGCGCCGGTGCACGAGAGGTCTGGGGATTAGTTTTAGCTCACGGTAATTAGAATTTCACCGTTGTTGACGACAACATCTAAATTCTAATATAATGAATTAAGTATGAGATCTAGAAACAAGGAGGGATGATGGCCGAGGGAAATATTGCTATTGGGGAAGAAGAAACTGAGGGTCAGTTAGCTATTGATGTTTATCAGGACGAAGAAAATATCTATATTCTTGCACCGATCGCTGGTACTGCCAGCGCTGATGTAAATGTTTCTATTACTGATGAAATTGTTAGTATTCGCGGTGAACGCAAAAGCGGGCACAAAGCCTCCGACGAAGAACATTTTGTTCAAGAATGCTACTGGGGGCCATTCTCTCGAACATTTGTTCTGCCAATTGCCGTTAGCTCCGACAAAGCCAAAGCAACACTAAAAGACGGCCTGTTGCAAATCACAATTCCTAAAGATTCCCGATCAAAAACCAAATCTTTGAAGATTGAGATGGGATAATTTAGTCAAAAGCCCATAAAATTCATAAAATCGAAAGTAAAAGGAACATGAAAAGAATTCGCAAGGCTGTTATTCCGGCTGCGGGTTACGGAACTCGTTTTTTGCCAGTGGTTAAATCAATCCCCAAGGAGATGTTGCCGGTAGTCGACAAGCCAGCAATTCAATACATTGTTGAGGAAGCAGTCGCTTCCGGTATCGAGGATATCATTATTGTTACTAGCGCTAGCAAAAGAGCGATTGAAGATTACTTTGACAACAATCTAGAGCTAGAAGCTTATTTAGAAAAAAACAGCAAGCTAGAGCAATTGGAGCAAGTACAAAAGATTTCAAAAATGGCCAATTTCATTTATGTCAGGCAGAAAGGTCCATACGGCAACGGCACCCCGGTGCTAAACTCCGAGAGAATCATCGGTGACGAACCGTTTGCTGTCCTCTGGGGAGATCAATTTACCACTAGTCCGGAACCAAGATTGAAACAATTAATCGATGTTTATAAAAAGTTTGAACGCCCGATCTTCTCAGCGGTGAAAGTACCAAAAGAGGATCTTGTCCGCTACGGTGTACCAAAAATTGAAGAGGTAGAAAAATTTGTCTATATTGCCCACGAATTAATCGAGAAACCAAAAATCGAAGATGCTCCCTCTGATCTTGCCTGTGACGGAGCCTACATCCTCACCCCAGATATTTTTGATGCGCTTCGAGATCAACCACCAGGAAAAGGAAACGAGGTCTGGCTGGTGGACGGCATCAATAAACTCAGGTCAAAAGGGCCGATCTATTGCCGACAAGTTGAGGGTGGTAAATATCATGACTGCGGCAATGTTTTTGAATATATAAAATCTAACGTTGAGATGGCATTGCAACGAGAGGACATCGGTGCAGATTTTCGAAAATATCTCGAAAAATTGGATATCTAGAATTGGACAGGGAGCCAGGTAGTGAAAATTTGACAGCTTTCCAAAAATTTCTCCGTCAAATATCACCCTGACACCAACCATAATTAATAAAGCATTAACATCAGATAGGTAGAAAGCTAAAAAATTCGGTCAAATTTCTACTACCTGGGAGGGCATATGTTCAAAAAATATTTGAAAGTCGCAGGAACTAGCTTACTGGCAATTGTCATGGCTTTGACTCTCACTGGCTGTGGCGAAAAACAAACTCCAGAAGCAAAAGAGATGATTGTTTGGGGCTTTGTTGACGAGGATGTTTTTAAGCCAATAATTAAGGACTTCAACAAAAAAAACAAAATTAAGGTCACATATGTAAAGAAAAAACTGGATTCAAATTATGAAAACGACGCGCTGAATTCGATAATGTCTGGGCAGGGGCCAGATGTTTGGGCGATACCGAATGATTGGGTTTACAGACACAAAGAAAAACTCACACCCCTTCCAGACGCTGTGGCAAAATCAAATAAATTGAATGTTTCCGAAACCTTTGCTGATTTCGTCCAAAAAGATAACATCTTTGATGGAAAAGTCTATGGTCTTACCCCAGGCGTTGATATGTTGCAAATTTATTACAACCCCAACCTGTTTAATGAAGCAACACAAAGAGCCTCGACAGCCCTGAAATCGCAGACCGATGCCAGAAAAGAGATAACCGGAATTTTAGGTCAGTTTCCTATTACGTGGGGCGAGTTTAACAAAATATTGCCATGGTTGACGGTAAAAAATGGCAACTTCATCACAACCAGTGCTGTCGCCATGGGAACCAGTAATAATATATCTTACCCTGAGGATATACTTTCACTTCTGATGCTTCAAAACCAAACGAAAATGGTTTCTGATGACCTAGCACAGACAAGTTTTAATTTACCAGTTAAAAATTCCGCCGGCGAAGAGATATATTCTGGAACAAATGCACTTGATTTTTATGCCAGTTATGCCAATCCAGCGAGCCCTAATTATACTTGGAATCAGTCAATGCCAAATGATGTACAGGCTTTTATCGAGGGTAAGGTAGCAATGATATTTAATTATGGCGATCTGGCCGGATATCTTAACCAGGCATATCCAAATTTTAAATACACACGGGCACTTATTCCTCAAATCGGAGACTTTAATCCAATCACTGATTATGCTAGCTATACCACCTATGTCGTTCCTGAGATATCACCAACCCAGTCAGATGCTTGGAATTTTATTGCCCAGATGTCGATAAAAAGTTATGGCACCTATAATTCTGCGACGATGACACTTGCTCCAAACAAGAACACCGAAGAGAAAGTTCTCGCTAACCGCCGCAGCAGGAAAGGACCAACAAAAACCGAGATAGTCTCCGGCACTACTTGGAACAAAGGGCGATACCCCGTTGAGCTTGATAATTTATTCAAAGACGCTATTTCTCGTGTCAACACCGGCTCACAAAGCCCACAGGCCTCACTCGACACTGCCGCAACCAAATTAACCGAACTTTTGAGAAAAGAGGGCTGGTAAATTATATATATCTGACAAATGCAAATCGTAAAAAGATTCTTGAAAAACAAAAAACTAGTTGTTGTAGTTGTGATTATCGCGCCGTTAGTTCTGGCCGCAGCCACAATGCTACTGTCTAGCAGTTTCAGATACTCAGCTGATGCTGGCTGCACCACAGAAGTGCCACTTTATAAGCAGACCGCCTCTCCCTGGGGTGATGACGCTTACGGATACAAAGATGAGGCCCAAAGAGAACCGGCAACTATTGCCAGCTCCGGCTGTGGTCCAACTTCCCTAGCGATGGTTTTAGCATACTTAATGAAAAATCCTGCCATGAAGCCAGATGCAGCGGCAAGATATTGCCTTCAAAATAATTATCGTCCCCCGGGCGGAGGCACTGATCCAGCATGTTTTAATGCTTACGCCAGAGAAAAAGGCTTCAGGGCCGAGCAGATAGACGCCAACAGGGCGAAACAGCTACTTAGACAGAGTATACCAATAATTATGGTGGTGAAAAATTGCCAAATCGGAGCTGATGGAAGGGGCAGATACACTGGTTCAAGAGACGATGTTGGCGGGCACTATATAGTTTTAAAAAAGATACGTCAAGCAATGGTAAATGGCCAGGAAAAAACTATTGTAGAAATAAACGATCCAAATAAAAATAATCTCTGGGATTATCCTGAAAATATTTTCGGATCATGTGCAAAAAGAGGCTATTGGTACATACATAGATAAAAGCAAATGCAGGAGAAACACAAAATGTTGGTCAGGTTTGCAATTGGTATATTTGCGATTTTACCGATTCTTGTTTTGATTAATGTAGTGGAAACGAGTGCCTCAAGCATTGATGATATTGGTACCTGTGTAAATTATGACACCGGCATAGACACTGCTTCCGACCAAGACAGAGCAGCTATCGCCGCAGCTGATGAAAATCAGGGAGGCGATGGCGAAGGGGCTGACGACGAAGGTGGTGGCGATGATGAAGCAACCAGCCAGTCTGAAATCGGGGTTGGTGTAACAATACCCAGCACCGACCCAAATTACCACATCGAATCAGGCAGAAACTATTCCTATGATAGGTATATAAAGGGCATATATGCTTTTTCGATAAAAGTCGCTGTTGCTCTTTGCACTCTAATGGTGATATATGCTGGCTATAAGTATCTAACTAGCAAAGGTGAAACCAGCATGATAAACGAGGCAAAAGATATTCTTTTCAGCACCTTGATGGGCGCGGCTTTACTAATGCTAGTTTTACTAATTGGGAACATCTCCGGATTTAATACTGGAGGCTGGCTATAATGAGAAAAATATCAAGCAGATTTATTACTGACTCTATAATCGTGACACTTGGACTACTGGTTTTATTCATTACCAGTCTTATCTCCTATCGAGTTTGGTTTGTCGGTGCAGACACTGTGAATATTCCCTTACTTAATATCAGCTATCTATCGCCACAATTTCAGAGCGAAGACGACGTCCCGGATTGGAGAATCGTCTCAAATCGATACACAAACTACCAATTTTTGGAGGTTTATAATGCCAGTGACATTGAGGAGGCGTTAGGCAATAGCACCAGTGATTATCCGGCTTATTTGGTCGGCTATTATATCTCTGATCTCGGAGAAAAGGGACAGAGAAGAATGGCCATTGTACCTCTACCGGATTTCGATTATCTTATCAGTTCGTCGGCAAAATATGGAGATATATACAGTTATACAGCAAACCATGAAAATGCCGCTTATAAGTTGCTGAAGAAAGTTCAACAAAGAGCAAAAGGAAGCAATTATGAAAATCAACTAAATCAAGCAGTAAAAAGTTACGAGCGGGCGATTGCCTTCTCACAGTCAAGTGTTCGCTGCCCCGATGATCACACGATTTATTATAAGGATGCCGATTTGTTAGGTATTGAAATCGAAGATCCTGACGTCAGTCTGTCAAATGCGTTTCCACCAAATCCAGATGTGAGATCGCTTGCTATTTCAATTAATAAAGATCATGTCTATGAAAAACCAGCAAGCAACTCCCTGGCATTATCAATCTTGATCGCCGCTAAGGGAGAGGCAAATTATATTGGTAACTCGAGTTGTGCCAGCAAAATCAGTGAGGCAATTATTAATTATCAAAATCAAATCCAACCCAAAACTGGAAAAGAGCCACTGACGCTTGAGGCTCCGACAGAAATCGTGAATGGTTCATCGGTAGAAGTTAATTTTTCGCTTGATAAAATAAGACTACCAATTTCCAAACCCGACTTTGTAGAAACCCTTCAGTTGACTTTCAATGATTCCTTAGTCTGTGAAATTTCTTTTTCCGACTCTGATTCTGGAGGCGCATTGCAACAAGGGAGCTGCTCTTGGGACACAAACAACTTAGCAGGAACATTTTACTGGGATAAAAATACCGGTTCCGAAAATCAAAAAAACAGTACAACTAAAAATGGCTTTAAGGTTATTAAGCTCAAAGCTTTCTCTAGCGATTCAAATAATTCAAAAGCAACTGTTTCTGAACAAATGGTTTCTGTTATAAAAGACTAATTTCTGGATAATTGGATATTATGGCTAAAAAGACAACTACAAAAAATTTCTTGTCACTTATAACTTTGCTATCATTTATATTTCTATTGTTTTGTTTTCTTAGCCAAATTGTATTCAAACCACACAGAGCAATAGCAGCTGAGCTATTATCAAATGGCACACATTTAGACATTTGGTATCCGGATAGAGTTAATCTTAATAGCCAATACTCAATCAGAGCAAAAACTTCCGGTATTGTCGCAAACAGGGTATCGATCTATTTAATTGTTCGAGGCGCCGAAGAAGGACAGTACGCTAACATTTCAAAAACAAATTTCTGTGCGGCAGTAGCAGCAAATAATCCCGACTACGAACTTCACGGCCAAGTCACTTGTAATGCTGAGGGAGTATGCGACGGTAGAATTTCGAATACAATTTCTCAAGCAGGACATCATCGCGTTATTGCCGCCGCAATGAGAGGGACTGAACAATGCGCTTCTGGTGGGGCTAACGCAAATGATGTTGTTATTACCCTGAATTATAATGGCATTATTCAGGGTGTCGCTTCTGGTGGAGGTGACGACGGAGGGGGCGGTGGTGGAACTGGTGGAGGTGACGACGGAGGGGGCGGTGGTGGAACTGGTGGAGGCAGTGATACCGGCGGAAGTGTCGACCCACCAGCAGGTTTTGGTATAGCAAATTTCCAACATTCTACAATCGCAACATTGAGAGCACTGGTTGGAAGAATCGGCTCATTTTCACTTATGCTTTTGGGGTTCCTGGCAGTTGTCGGAATAGTTATCGCCGGGATGAAATATATCTCATCTGGAGGAGATGAGAAAAAAGCGGAGACAGCTAAAAAGGCCTTGCTTTTCACGGTCTATGGAATAATAATTACTGTAGTTTCAGTAACATTAATCAATACAACGATAGCCGAGGTTGGCAGACTGATAACCGCCAGAACCCCAACCGCAACAGAAGACGACAATGTCGACACTGTTTTAGAAAGAATCAACACCTGGGGCGGACCAGACGCGACAATATTAAATGTAATCGGCCAGGAAAACGGCATGGTTTGGCGCTTTATCCGACTCGCTGCCTTATACGCAGAGCTTATAGCGTTTTTTTACATCCTATACGCCAGTTTTATTTATATGACTTCTTATGGCGATGAAAGTAAGGCGGAAACAGCGAAAAAAACACTGATCTGGGCTTTGGTCGGACTGGCGGTAATTATCTCGGCAACAACGATATTAAATATGTTTGGTGAAGTGCTTGCTTAATTTTTGATCGCTTGTGGTCGATCGATCAAAAACACTTGACAAGTCCAAGACACAAAAACTATGATATGTTTAGAAACAATAAAAAATAAATTTTGTTAAGGAGGATTAATGAATTGGACAGAAAAAGCCTATGCGGTAACCCAAGGTGCATGGAGTGACATTTTTACCATCAACGACTCAACCCCAACTGATACGTCGTGGCAAGCAATAGCGAACACGATTTTGACTTGGCTGTTGGCCCTAGCAGGTCTGCTCGCCGTAGCCTATTTGATATATTCTGGCATTCTTTATATCACAGCTGCCGGAAACCCAGATCAAGCTAAAAAAGGCCAACAAGGAGTGATAAACGCTATTATCGGCATCGTCATTATCTCTGCAGTCTGGCTAATAATCGGTTTGGCTTTCAACTTAGGAGAAACACTCGGCACCTAATCCTTTGTCACTCTCCAGACCTCGGCCGTAGTAGTTGTACCTTG
>JAQVAO010000072.1 GCA_028690755.1 Patescibacteria group bacterium
ACTTTTATAATTAACTGGAATCGGAAACGATTATTAATTTTTGAAAAAAAACACTGACCAGGGCCGACTAGTTCGATACGATTATTTTTCAGTTCTGCCGATAGTTTTTTAATTTCATCTCTGGCCCTCTCTTCCATTTTATTTTCAGCAAGAACCCTGACAATATGATTTTGGGGCGGATAATTTTTCTGTATTCGATTCTTAATTTCTGACAGATAAAAATTCTCATAATCATGGTTTGCGGCAAATTTTATCGCTTCCGAGTTTGGCCAATAGGTCTGAATTACGGTTTTTCCGATCTTTTCACGCCTTCCACTTCTACCTGATACCTGAGTAATTAATCTGAATATTCTTTCTCTGGAGCGGAAAAAAGGCAAGTGGAGACCAACGTCAGCAGAAACAATACCAACTAGCATCACACTTGGAATATCAAACCCTTTAGCCAGAATTTGAGTACCAACAACAATATCGAACTTACGACACCTAAAATCATCGTAGAATTTTTTGTAATCACTTTGGGTTTTTAATATCTGCGAATCAACCCTTTTGATTCTGGCTTTCGGAAAGATGTCTTTAACTTCTCTTTCGACCTTTTCAATTCCAGAACCAAAATATTTAATTTTTACGCTGCCACAACTTGGGCACTTTTTGGGAGGATTCTGCTTGCGGTCACAATGGTGACACAATAAATAGTTAAGTCCCTTGTCAAAATGGTATATCATCGGGACCAAACAATGACTACAATTTATGACTTCTCCGCAATCTCGGCAGGATACGAAAGTCGACATTCCTCGGCGATTTAGAAATAACAAAACTTGATCTTGATTTTTGATTGTCTCTTCAATTCTCTTAGCCAGAAGATCTGATATCATTGAATTATTGCCTGATTTTAACTCATTTTTCATATCAACAATTTCAGCAACTGGTAACTTCGGCTGATGATATCTCGATCTCATTTGATAAAATTTATAGATTCCTTTTTTCGCCTTAAAAAAAGTTTCTAATCTCGGGGTGGCAGAACCCAGCACTAACATAGAATTATTTTTGAGAGCAATTATCTCCGCCAAGGTTGTTGCATCATATCTCGGGTTCTGCTCTTGCTTATAAGAATCTTCCTGTTCTTCATCAATAATTATCATCCCCAAATTATTGCTAGGAACCAAAAGCGCACTCCTTGGACCAATGATTACGTTTTTTTTACCAGATGAAAAATCCAGATAACAGTGATATTTTTCCGATTTCGAAAGTTTTGAATGCATTATGCAAACTTCATCACCAAAAACTCGCTGAAATCGTGAAATATTTTGTGGAGTCAATACTATTTCAGGAACAAGAAAAATAACGCTTCTTTTAATCTCCAGCATCTTTTTGGCCAAGGCAAGATAAATTTCCGTCTTGCCAGATCCAGTAACACCAAAAATTAAGGCCGGTTTGCGTTGAGTGTTAAAATCACCAATTATTCCTTCAAAAATTTGCCTCTGTTCTATGGTCAATTTTTCTAACTTGGCAGTAACTTTTTTCTCAGCAAAACCCAGCTGTTGCCTTGGTCTCTTCATCTCTGGAGGTAAGAAAAGAGAAATTGCTTCTCCCGAGCTACAAAGATAATAGTCAGAAACCCATCTGGCAATATTTATATATTCACTGCTCAACTTATAACTTTCTTCCATAGAGAGTATTGTTTTGATTTTATATTTTGGACAAATCTCAATTTTATTTATCTTGACAACAACGCCACGAATTTTTCTCTTGCCGAATTCAATATAAACTATCGAGCCAATTGACAGTTTGTTAATCAGCTCTGTTGGTATTTTATAAGTAAAACTATCACGATCAGTTTTTGTTTCAGGAATAATTTCAGCTTGCATAATTTTCAAATTATATCTTTATTGCTATAATAACATTAAATCGTCAAGGAGGGTTGTGTACGAAGAAACAGATTTTGACAACAATTATAAAGAGCTAAAAATTAAAAAACGAAGAAACCCATGGAAATGGCTTTTGCTACTTATTTTTGCTTTTTTAATACCTTTTCTAATGTACATATCTTATGTTTACGGGCTTTTTAATTTTATGACTACGGGTAAAATCAGCCCAACTACTGAGCTTAAAAACCTG
Organism: Patescibacteria group bacterium; assembly: GCA_028690755.1. Taxonomy (GTDB): domain Bacteria; phylum Patescibacteriota; class UBA1384; order XYA2-FULL-43-10; family CAINNR01; genus JAQVAO01. The sequence continues at coordinate 2,116 of JAQVAO010000072.1, forward strand.
CTTTGGGCGACAGAACTAGATGGTGAAAATACCGGTGATATTAATGTTCTTTTTTTGGGCATGCGCGGGGACAAAGAAATCGAACCATATATCACCAATGCCATGATGGTGATGAATGTCGATAAAAAAACTAAAAGAATTAATTTGATATCTGTGCCTAGGGATTTACAGGTTCAAGTCCCTGAATATGGGTACTCAAAAGCCAATTCAATTTATAAAATTGCCAGATATAAGAATAATGACAATGATGACAAAAACCTTGAATTCAGTAAAAAAATATTCGCAGATTTTTTAGGAATTGACATCCATTACGCTTTTCTGGTGGATTTTTCGGGTTTTGAGGAGATGATTGATGATATCGGCCAGGTTGAGGTTTCCATGACAGAACAAGAAGCTAAAAATTATCCTTTTCTAGAAGAAGAAAAATTCAAAGGTTCTCGGGTCCCAAAGAGCAATGTTTCTTATAGATTAAATGGCGAGCAGTCTTTAATATTCATTCGCTGGCCTGAAAATGCTATTCCGGATTTCGATCGAATTAAACGGCAACATTTGTTTTTATGCAGTCTTCGTAATCAGTATTTGAATTACAATGTACTATTAAATCCAATGAAAACAATAAGAATGATGCAAGCCGGATCAGAAAATATTAAAACAGATTTCAACCTCTGGGAAATATTGAAATTCATAGAGATGACTAAAGGCATAAACGTGGGCAATATCAATAAACATTATTTAAATACAGACAATAAAACAGACGGTGGTTTACTTTTAGAATCAAAAAATAATAGCGGGTTAATATACACCCCAAGTGCAGGAAAAGATAATTTTTCCGAAATACAAAATTGGGCTAGAAAAATAGTTGCTAACTAATCACCAACTAGATAGCTTGAATATTTTTGAAATCATTCTAAAAATAATTCTCAGTACATTAGATTTATAAAATAAAAATAAAAGTAAAATTGACGGTTTTTTGCCATAATTTAAAAAATATTTTTTAAATAATACATCCGATTTTTTATTCTTCCCAATTCTTATTGATCGACGTATTTTATACTCCAACATCAATCTAGAAACAACCAGACTCGTGTCAGTGGAATATATAATATTGGGATCAAAATTTTCGTATTGATCTTTGCCAAAAATTTGTCTTTGACGAAAAAATTCTTTTGATTTTTCAGAAAATAATATCTGTTTTTCTCTCTTCTTATCAATTCTGTCAGTGTCAGGATAAATTCTTAC
>JAQVAO010000073.1 GCA_028690755.1 Patescibacteria group bacterium
CTCAAAACTCGCAACTTTCGGTGATGATGATATTGCTAATAAAGTTAAGGTTTATTTGGCCGAACGAATGCCATCGAACGCTGAGTTTGAAGAAAAAATACCTTTACACGATTTTTATGGGCAATTTCTCGACAGAGCTAAATGCATGCTTGAAGCTATTGAATATAAACTTACTGGCAACACTGAAGAAAAGCGAGTCAGTGATAGTGACGATGTTCACCTGGAACATATTATGCCTCAAACAATAACAACCAAAAAGAGCAAGGAAGAATTGGGCAATTGGGAGAAATATCTTGGCGATCAAGCGATTGAAAAACATAAAGATTATGTCACCAAGATTGGAAACATGACGCTTCTTTCGGGGGTAAAGAACATAGTTGCCTCAAACAATCCGTTTGAATCAAAGAAGGAGATATACAAGGAGTCTGATATCAAACTTACACAAGAGCTAATAAATTATAACTCGTTTGGATTTGATGATGTTGCCGCAAGATCCAAAAAACTTGCAGAGATGTCGACTAAAATATGGAATTTTTGATGACAAAAAAGATAGCGATAGATAAAATTGAAAATAAATTTCAACCCGGGGAATTTGACCGGAAGTTTCTTGATTTATATAAACAAGCTTTGCAAGGCATGATTGAAGTAAGGAGAGCAAACATCAAGCTGGTCAAGATTGAACCATATGCGGAGCTACTTCCGGCTGTCAGTGAAGAAACTCTAAGATATGTAATGGAAAATTCTCCTTCTCTCCATGTATATTTTCAAGATGGCAAGTTTATAATGTCAGACGATTATCATACGTATTCGGTTTACTATACTCTCCCCCAAGAAGTCGTCCCCTGTATAATTTTGGGAGAATTTGATAGAAATTTAGTAGATAATTATTCAGAACCAATTGCGCTATCATGACATATTCAAAAACGGACGGTTCTGGTTCGGCTTGGCTCATCACGGGTGCAAAGACAGGATTAAGATAAGTGAATTCGATAAATTCCCACAGGGCTTTTACTCAATAATTAATGTAACTTGATTTGCGTTTTCCTTACCAAGTTCAGCCACTTTACATACATCCCTAGATTATTTTTCCACTTCCATACTGCGCAGTAGAGAAGTAAATTCTTTACTAAAATATTCAAAGGACTATAATAAGTGCGAATTACCAGAGCTGTCGAACTTTGGTGGTTCAGAGAGCAAGTGATCGTTGTATGACGGTTAGTGGCGGCGAAACCGCGATTTGTATTTATACATTTCACCAGCTTGCCTCCATTCTTTTGGATAAATATATAAGAAATAAATGAAATTAAAAATAAAAAAAATTAGGTTATCACCGAAAATTAAGTCATTTATTGGAAAATTGATGTTGCAAATTGTGGCCATTGCCTTATCATCGGCTTTAGTCCTAGCATCTATTATATTAATTGACGATATAACACAAGGGAAATTTACTTGCGACAATAGTAAAAAGGTTGGGGATCTCGAAACTTTATATAAGTTAAAAGTTAACACTGTGCAGGTACGGGAGCGGACGATGAGCCTCAGTATTATTAGTAAACAAGCCCTATTGAGAGACGATCTTTCTTCTTCCGATATTGATGACTTAATGGATGCAAAATCTGAGTACGAACTAGACATAGGCGAAACAAAAGCATATATAGATGAGATAGATTCGTATTTGTCGCACGTTGGTCAATGCAATGCACTAACCGAAGATCAAAATAATCGAGTTACGGATATTCAAATTGCTATCGATGAAATGTCCGCTTGGTTGCTCACCGAGGAAGAGATGGTAGGAGAAAGTAGTATCTAAAAACAAGAATATGAGTAGGGAACGTGAATTGGGGACGGTTCACTTTCACTCAGATAATTTGCAATTTATTAATCTTGTTGATCTAATCGGGTAAATCAGGTATTGACATCTCATAAATTGATTGATATTATAATATTGTGGATTGTGGTGACCCTGCGGTGACCATTTTTTTAAAAAATATGCACAAATAATTCAATAACTGTGTTAATTCGCGGTAGCGATTTGTGGCTAGATTCAACAATTTAATAAGAAGGAGAGAAATGGCAGAGAAAATGGAAGGCTTCATGCAAGCGATTGAGGAGCTTTGCGAAGAAAAAGGGCTTAATAAGGAAACTGTACTAGAGACTGTCGAAGCAGCGCTGGCTGCCGCTTATAGAAAAGACTATGGCAAAGCACGACAGGTAATTCGGGCTAAACTTGATCCGGTAACAGGGGATGCCGATATGTTCAAGGTAACCGAGGTCGTTGAAGAGGTAGAAAATCCCGAGGCGGAGATCTCATTGGAGGATGCAAAGAAAATTAACAAGAAACATAAGATAGGTGACGAAATAATCGAGGCGCTACCAAAAGAGGAGAGTTTTGGTCGCATCGCTGCACAAACTGCCAAGCAGGTAATTATTCAGCGAATCAGGGAGGCTGAGCGCGATATGATATTTGATGAGTACAAAGACCGCGAAGGGGTGGTTGTCAACGGCTCTGTTCAGCAGATTGATGGTAAAAATATTATCATCTCACTTGGTAAGGCCAACGCGATTATGTTTCCATCAGATCAGATAAGAGATGAAAATTATTATATCGGCCAAAGGCTCAAAGTCTACATCAAAGAGGTTAGCCAAACCGCTCGTGGACCACAGATTTTGGTCTCCCGCTCGGATGAAGGCTTGATCAAAGGATTATTTGAGCTTGAAGTGCCGGAGATCGCTAACGGTGTTGTCGAAATTAAAAATGTTGCTCGCGAAGCCGGATCAAGAACGAAAATCGCTGTTGCTACCAACGACCCAAATGTCGATCCGATCGGATCTTGCGTCGGACAACGCGGTACCAGAGTTCAATCAGTGCTGGCCGAAATTGGTGAAGAAAAAATTGATATTGTACTTTGGGATGAAGATTTAGAGAAGTTTATCGTCAACGCTCTTTCACCGGCAAAAACCGAGAAAATCGTTATCTCCTCAAAAGATAACAAAGCGGTAGTATTTGTGCCGGAAGACAGCCTGTCTTTGGCGATCGGTAAAAACGGTCAGAATGTTCGTCTGGCATCCAAGCTTACCGGTTGGGGAATTGACATCGAAAAAGTCGAGGGGGAAACTGATGAAAAGAAAGAAAAGCCGAGCAAAAAATCCGCCGATAGTGATGAATCAGAAGAAAAATCAGTCACTGTTGAAAAAGAGCAGATTGTTGAGGAAGAAGCGGTAAAAAATGGCGACGACGACGCGGAAAAACTCGAGGAAAAACTTGATGATGATAGCGAGAAAAAATAGCTAGACTTTTCACATAAGTTATTTATAAGTTATCACTGAAAATGGATC
>JAQVAO010000074.1 GCA_028690755.1 Patescibacteria group bacterium
GAAAAGCTAAAACTTTTAGCTCTAGCAGTTGGAAAAGAGTATCCGGGATATAATATTCGCATCGATGTAATCGGTATAGATGGGGACAAAATTGAACATATAGAAAACGCAGTAGAGGGCTAAATACATCAAGCGAAAAAGTGTTGACACATATTGTAATATAGTGTAAAGTCGTTTGTGGCGAGGTCGTTGATGGGTGTCCCCCAAAACATCTGTCACGACCAGACTAGAAGTGCACGCAACCGCGTGCCGGGGCCCAGCTCTTGCCCTCCCGCTTGCGGGAGGGCAAGAGCACTACTCTTTTCACGAAGAGTTTTTTTTGTTAAATTGAGCATAATGATTAAAACTAGATTTGCCCCAAGTCCAACAGGAGAATTGCACATCGGAGGTGTCAGAACCGCTCTTTTTGAATATCTATTTGCTAAAAATCAAGGCGGAGAATTTTTACTTCGAATTGAAGATACTGATCGTGAGCGATATGTCAAAGGGGCGGAAGAGAGAATTGCTGAATCCCTCCATTGGTTGGGTATTGTTCCGGACAATATAGGAGATTTGACAGTTCAATCAAAAAGGCTGGAGATTTATAAAAAACATGCCTTTGATTTAGTTAACAGCGGCAAGGCTTATATCTGCACTTGCTCAAAGGAAAAATTGGCTGCGGACAAGGAAAGACAACTGAAAGAGGGCAGACCGCCCCGATATGAAGGCTACTGTCGTGATGCCAAAATAAATATCAAAGATCTGGCTAACGATGGCTATGTTATCAGAATGAAGATGCCAAAAAGTGGCACGATCGTTGTTTCTGATCTGATACGAGGGAAAGTTGAATTTGAGTCAGAAGTTTTTGATGATCAAATTATTCTAAAATCCGATGGTTATCCGACCTATCATTTGGCTTCTGTGATCGATGATCATGCCGCCGAGATCACACATGTCATTCGCTCGGAGGAGTGGCTTTCTTCAACCCCCAAACATCTGACATTATATAAAATGTTTGGCTGGAAACCACCGGAATTTGCTCACCTATCGATGATTTTGGGCAAAGATAAATCAAAGTTGTCAAAGCGCCATGGTGCGACTTCTGTCCTCGAATATCGTGATCTGGGCTATCTTCCGGAAGCGATCGTTAACTTTATTGCACTTCTCGGTTGGAACCCAAAAAATGATCGAGAACTTTTTACATTGCCAGAGTTAATTTCTGAATTTAAATTAAAAAATGTTAATTCGGCACCGGCGATATTTGATCTGGAGAAATTAAATTGGATGAACAAAAATTACATTATGAATGCAAATTCAGACGAACTCCGTAGTTATTTGGGTGCTTTTGGTGCTAGAGAATTGTCAGATGAAAAGATTAGTTTGGTCAAAAGAGGGGGGTATCCAACTCTGAAGGAGGCGGCGGAATATTTAATCTTATTAGATAAGTTGCCGAGCTACAAAAAAGACCTTTTGATTTTTAAGAAATCAAACCGTGATAAAACTCTGGTTGGACTTCGCAGAGCGCTCGAAAAACTTTCGGTCTTGGAAAATTGGAGTGAGGAATTGTTGCAAAAGGTTTTAGAAACAGTTGTTTTGGAGGAAAAATTAACCAACGGAGATGTTTTTTGGCCAGTGCGGGTAGCACTCTCTGGGCTTGAGAAGTCTCCAAGCCCCGTCGAGTTGCTCCTGGCTCTCGAGGAAAGAGAGTCACTGAAGAGAATCAAGACCGCTATCGAAAAATTATCTAGCTAATCCTTCAAACTTAAATTTAATTTTATGGCTTCAAAAAGTCGGAGAGATAAAATTAAGTTGGTGCAAGTTATCGCCGACTCATCGTTAACCGGAGGGCCGAGGCATGTCTCCGGGCTGCTTTCAAATATCGACAAAGAAAAATTTGATCTACTTTTAATCGCTCCGCGAGGATGGCTGGTTTCCGAAGCGACTAAAATTCCTGGGGTTGAGATCAGGATCGTTGATTTTTCCAGCAAGTTTAGCCTCGAATCTCTTTCGAAGCTGAAAAAGGATATCGCTGATTTTCGGACAAAGAAGAATCCTTTTGGCCCTTTAATTGTCCATGGGCATGGACCAAGAGCTGGGCTTTTTTGCCGATTGGCTGTTCGCCCTGGCGAGCGTTTTGTTTATACTGAGCATATTTGGAGTGATGAATACAAGATGAAAAATTGGTTGAGCCAGCGTTTACAGCTCTATGGAATTCGCTCAATTTGCTCCAGAGCCGATTTGGTGATTGCGGTTTCCAGGTCAGTGAAGAAATTTTTAGAACGCAGAGTTTTGAAAGAACAAAAGAAAATTGTCGTTATTACAAATGCTATTGATCTCGATGATAAGAAATTAGTGGCAAAAATTGACAAAAAGAGCGATCAGTTAATGGTCGGAACTGTTGGAGCTCTGGTCAAAAGAAAGGGCCAGGTTTATCTTTTACAAGCTTTTTCGAGGGTGGCGATGAGTTTGCCAAAAGCGCGTCTGGAGATCGTGGGTGAGGGGCCAGAACGGGCAAGACTTCGGGCAGAGATTAAAAATCTGGGGTTGGAATCTAAAGTCCAGCTTCTCGGGGAGCAAAAAAAACCGGAAAAGTTTATGAACCGCTGGGACCTGTTTGTCTTGCCTTCACTCTCTGAGGTGTTCGGCATAGTAATTCTCGAAGCTTTTGAGGCCGGATTGCCGGTGGTGGCGACAAATGTTGGGGGAATACCGGAGATCATAAAAAGTGGTGAAAATGGGGTTTTGGTTCCACCAAAAGATACAGATCGATTAGCAAAAACAATCTCTTGGCTTCTAGCAGAAAAAACCGACCGAGAAAGATTGGCCAAGGAAGGGCGTCAGACTTTGCGAGATCGCTACGATTGGAGTAAAATTATTGTAGAGATAGAAAACAGATATATCGCCTTAGTGTAGTGATTGGTCACGGAATAATTTTTAAGGAGGGGTTTTGTCCTTTTGGCAGAAAGAAACCGAGCGCCAAATTAGTGGAATTATGCGCCAAATTTTGCGGATACAGATTTTGACATATGTGAAAGCCGATAAAGTATTAGTTCTTGCTGCGCATCCAAACGATGACATCTTGGGTTGTGGTGGTCTGTTGAAAATTCTCGCTGATAATGGCAGTAAAATTAAAGTAATATATTTTGCTGATGGTTCTCGTGGTACTAAAAGCGCGGAGTCCAAGCGGGATATTATTGCCGAGAGAGAAGAGGAGGCGCGAAAATCTGGAGAAGTAGTCGGTATCGGTGCCCAAGAATTTATTCGACTACCTGATTCGGAGATGAAACCTTCGTTCGAAATTGCCGCTAGGATCCGACGGGAGATTGAATTCGATATGCCCGACC
>JAQVAO010000075.1 GCA_028690755.1 Patescibacteria group bacterium
TTATACCGCTGATAGGGTGACAATCGGTGGATGGATCGCTTTCAAAAGTGAAGGTGGAAATTATTATGCTTATCTAAATAATGCAGCAATTAAAACATTTACTAACAAAGTCGCAGCAAAAAATGATATCTCTGTGATCGATATAAAAGTTTCCGCTGTCGACGGTGGCATCTTACAAGAAGGCCGCCAAGGGATATATGTAAATCAAGACGAGGCATTAAACAAGATAGTTAACGGACTAAAAAGCCCAAATCAAACAATTACCATTGCCCTATCTCAATATATGAAGGATCCGCAAACGTTAACGGTTTTCCCTGATGAAGGAATTGTTCCGGGCAGATTTCCAGGCAAATATATTGATATTGATTTAACAAAACAGCTGTTAACCATTTTTGAGGGAATGAACCAAATGGGACAATACATAATCTCTTCAGGCAAGGCCAGCATGCCAACACCGACAGGCACCAGGACAGTAATTAATAAAGACCCACGGGCGTGGTCAAATAAATACGGACTTTGGATGCCATGGTGGATGGGCATTGGCGGAGATTACGGTATTCACGAGCTACCAGAATGGCCAGGAGGCTACAAAGAAGGAGAGAGCCACCTTGGCACTCCTGTTTCTCACGGTTGTGTCCGACTTGGTGTCGGAGCAGCACAAACCGTCTACAACTGGGCCGAGATCGGGATGCCGGTCTATATTCATAAATAAGTTACAAGTTTATCAAGTTCGTAAAGTTTATAAAGTAAAAAGAGCTAGAAACTAAAAAGTATCAAGTTAGTAAAGTTCTTTGATTTGCTTGATCAATAGCAATTTCAATGTACTTGCCACTTTATGAACTTTATACTTTACAAACTTGATAGTATTATCACTGCCTTTTCTTTATTGACATTAGGACCGGAGATCGCATCGAGAAGCGTCTGGTATTTATAAATATAGTTTTCTCCCTTTCTTGTACCCGGGTCATTGGTGATGAATACTCCCTGAGAATCATTGTAGCCAACAATTACTAGCATATGGTACTCTGGACCAGCACCGGTAAAATTTGGATTACCCAGTTCCCTTCCCGCTGTTGGAGCAATTATCGGTGTTCCGCTTGATATATATTTTTTTAAAAGATCGAGATCATAATTTCTCAAAATATAACCGGACAAATCAAAATATTTGTTGGCCAATTCTGTTGTCCTTTCAGCATCAAGATCATTGTGCCCTCCCCAATTTTTTTCTTGCCAGGCCACGGAGGCGTCAATTTCCGATTTCATCTCTTCCTTTGAAAGTGATTTATTTTCCAAAAAACGCTTGACCATAATAATTGAGGCTTCCTCACAACCATCCTGATAGGGCTGCGACCAGTCGCCAAAGGGGGCCTGAGATTGAAACGGGACATCAAGGAGAAATTTCTCCGGCAAAACAGCTTCCTGGACCTTCTCATCTTCAAAATTATCAGGTGGTTTAACAGGTTTTTCACTTTTCTCAACCTCTTCCAGAGTTTTTGACTCCAGATCGCTAATCGCTACATTTTCGGACATAGATTGAAAGTGGAAAACAATCAAAAAAAGACCGGCTATCGCCAGCAAATAAGAAAAAAGCGCAAGGAATTTTTTATATTTTTTCAGCATCTTATTTAATGTCTACCGCACGGAAGATTACTTCGTCACCTTTCTTGGCTTCACCCCGCAGAATTTTGTTGGCCAAAAAGTTTTCGATCTGATCCTGAATCACCCTAGCCATTGGTCTGGCACCCATTTCCGGATCGTAGCCCATCTCAGAGAGCTTTGCAAGCGCTTTGATCTCAACTTTGAGCTTAACACCCTTGGTTGTCGCAATATCAGTCGCCAATTTTCTGATCATTAGCTTAGCTACTTCCTTGATGTGCTCTTTGGAAAGTGGTGTGTAGTAAACAACGGAGGTAAAACGATTTATCAATTCCGGTTTGAATATTCCCTCATTCTGGACAAAATCAATCACCTGCTTTTGTGCCTGTTCATAAGGAGTATTTTTCTCTACCAACTGCCTGATAAGATTCGCCCCAGCGTTAGAAGTAGCAATAATTATCGAGTTTTTAAAATATACTTTTCTACCAGCCGAGCTGGTGATAAAACCTTCGTCAAGAATCTGCAAGAAAAGGTTCAAGATGTCCGGATTAGCTTTTTCAATTTCGTCGAAAAGTATCAAAGAAAAAGGTCGGTTGCGAACTTGGGATGTTAATTCACCCTCAATTTTTTCCCCATAACCGGTCGGTGAACCGATAAGGCGATAAACATCTTCCTTATTTTGGTATTCACTCATATCAAAACGGATCATCGCATCCTCTTGGCCGAAATAAACCGCCGCTAGAGATTTAGCTGTTTCTGTTTTACCAACGCCGGTTGGACCGAGGAAAAGAAAGCTGCCGATTGGCTTCGCAGAATCTGTAACGCCGGTTCTTGACCTCCGAAGTGCACCAGCGACCTTATTAACCGCCTCTGTTTGATTTACTACCCTTTTGTGGAGCTCTGCTTCCAAATTTATCAAGACTTCACGCTCGTTACCGGTCGCCTCTTTGACCGGAATATTGGTTTTTGAGCTAACATAATTATCAATAATTTCCGCGGTAATTACTTTGTCCGCTGTTTTATTCAGAGTGTTCGCCGCCCCCTTAAGAACAGAGATTGATTTCTCCGGGTTCGGCTGGTCAAGAACATATTTTTTTGCCAGTTTTATCGTTTCTTTTATCGCGCCGTAGGTGACTATCGTTCGGAAGTGATTTTCAATCCACGGAACAATGTCTTCAAGAATCCTGATCATCTCATCATCAGTCGGCTCTGCCACTTCAATCTTCTCAATTTTTTGCGACAGTGCAGCATTTGGAGCAATCAGATTATTATAGTCGGAGATATTTATCGTCCCAATAATATTTACATCCGGATATCCAAGATATGGCATCAAAACTGGAGTTGCATCGATTTGACCGGCTTCACCGGAAGAAAGAATTTTCTCCATTCCTTCGATATAAATGATAATGTTCCCGGCATTAGCGGCTTGAGAAAAAACTTGAGTGATGCGCTGGGTAAATTCACCCGGGCCAGAAAGACCGGAGATTAGAAGATCAACATTAAGCTCAACGACATGCTTGTGAGCCAAATTTGGCAAAGTGTTACCAGAATTTAGTTTCTCCGCCAAACCAAGAACGGTGGTTCTTTTCCCAACTCCTGGCTCACCGACTAAAACTGCATTCGCACCCTCCGCCCGGTTAAGAGCCTGTTCCAAAAGCCCGACCTCTTTTTCATGGCCAATAATCTCCAGATGCAGTCCCTGTCTTTCAATGGCTTCGCTGA